>CAUZNX010000360.1:0-2753 GCA_963580905.1 Dehalococcoidia bacterium
AACAACATCGTGCGCGGAACTGTGATGGCACTCGTGGCCGCTCTCGGCGGAACGCAGTCTATGGGAGTCTCCGGATACGACGAAGCTCTCTCCATTCCTAGTGATCATGCTCATCTAATGTCGATCCGTATCCAGCAGATTCTCCAGGAGGAGACAAATCTTGCAGCAGTAGCAGATCCCTTAGGAGGCTCCTTCTTAATCGAGAATCTGACCGACGAGCTCGAACGGAGATCACTAGAGTTCCTCGAAGAAATCGAGAACAGAGGTGGGTTTATAGCCTCAATCGCTGACGGGTGGCTGATGCGTAAGGCTGAAGAGGGAAATTCGCGGTTGTTCGGAGACACCGAGGCAGGAAGACGACGCGTGGTCGGCGTGAACGTTCACCCCATCGACGACTCCATTCTTGAGGTCGAAGCTTTCGAAGGGCGATCCGGCCAGCAGTCATGGGAGAATGCAATGGAACGCCTGACCGAACTCCGTCATACCCGCAGTGAGACTGGCACCAAACGGAGTCTTGACGATCTCTGTCGAACACTCGATTCCAACGACAATCTCATCCCAGCGGTCATGAAAGCAGTCCAGGCCGATGCAAGCATCGGCGAGATCGGGCACAGTTTCCGAAAAGTCCTTGGGAACTGGACGCCTCCATCCAACTTTTTCTGAGTTGGGTCAGGAATCCTAGACATGCCGCGTGTACTGATCGCCAAAACAAGTCTTGACGGGCACTGGCGCGGCGTCAACGTTGTGGCGCGAGGCCTCCGCGATGCGGGGTTCGAAGTGATACTTGGAGGCGAGATGCTGGCGTCGGACATCGCAGCAACGGCCGAACAGGAGGACATCGATCTCATAGGATTGAACGTGGGAGGACGAGTTGAAGTTGCCGAGCGGATCATCGCAGCACTTTCCGATGCGGGCCTAGGGGACATACCCGTATTTGCTGGTGGGACTCTGCCTTCTTCAGGAATCGAGCGCCTCGCGCAGTTGAGCGTCCAGTGCTTTCCGCCAGGAAGTTCAATGAAAGAGATCGTCAGCGCAGCCGTCAGACTCACGCAGGTCGACCCACTGAACAAGGCATGAACAACACGGGTGGCACTTCTTCGATGCCGGACTGTCTGTTCCCTTCAACAATCAGCGGCGCCTTGCACAGAAACGCCCTTCGTCATCCTGATCGAGCCGCTGTGATCCAACGTGGCATCTCAGGAAGCCGCCATGAACTCTCATACCGGCAGTTGAACGCCCGGGCGGATCGCTTCGCAAACGGGCTTCGAGAACTCGGTGTGGGCAGGAACGACATCGTCATGGTGAGCAGCGGGAACACGGCCCAATGCCTCGTCGCCTACTACGGGACGCTGCGATGCGCTGCAACGTTTACCGGGGTAGCTCCCTCCCTAACATCGCGAGAAGCAGAAGAACTCGCTTCAGCGACCAACCCTAAGGTCGTGCTGGCAGAGGACTGGAGCGACGAAGGCGTCAAGGCGCTCGGATCAACTGCAGATATCCGCCTCGCCTTCACCGATGACGCGACTACATCGAGTCGCGGTATCCAAACGATAGAGGAAATCTCATCAGTCGAACCCGAGACCGGACCACAGGTTGCCGTCAACGAGACCGACCCTGCACTGATCGTCTTCACCAGCGGCACCGAGAAGTCACCAAAAGCAGTTGTGCTCCCCCATCGAAACTTCATGATCGCTACCACACCGTCTTGGGTCATCGATCGGTACGTGCTCGCCTCCGACATCTTCCTGCTTCTCGCTCCGATCTACACGATGGCCGGCATCGGAACAGTCACAAATCTGGTAAACGTCGGCGCTACCACGATCCTGCTCCCAGAACTCCAGACGGAGCTGGTACTCGAAGTAATCGGGTCTGAGGGAGTAACCAATACCTCGCAGACCCCAACCTTCTATCGCCGCCTGGTAAAAGACCCAGCGTTCGTGGAAACTGACTTCTCGTCCCTACGTCAGTGCCATATATACGGAGGGACGATTCCCGCCGAGGCCGTCCAACAGATCTCTGCGAAAAACACAGCGCTCGAATGGGCCGTCTACTGGGGCCAAAGCGAACTCAGCCAACTGGGAATCTCCGGAACCTTTCTTTCCCTTGAACAGATCCCAAACCAGGACCTTCGCTGGATCGGGAAACCAATGCAGGCTGTGGAGATTCGTGTCGTGGACGAGGACGGACAGGACTCGGAAATCGGAGAACTCCTCTGTCGCTCCCCGGGCATCATGGCCGGGTATTACCGACAACCAGACCTCACCGCCGAAGCGATCGTAAGCGGTTGGCTCCACACCGGAGACATCGTGAGAGTTGATGAGGACTCAAACGTCTTCTTTCTCGATCGCAGAAAAGACATCATTAAGACTGGGGGAATGAACGTCTCCTCGGCCGAAGTCGAAAACGTCCTTAGGAGCCACCCCATGCTGAACGACGCTGCAGTAGTCGGCCGTTCAGACCCGGAGTGGAGTGAAATCGTCTATGCCTTCGTCGAGTTGGCAGACGGAACAACCTGGGACGAGGAGTTAATTCGCAACCACTGCGGTGACCAACTCGCCCCCTACAAGCGACCCAAGATCTACGAAACAATGGACTCACTCCCCACCGATGGGCAAGGAAAGATACGTAAGAGAGAACTCCGTTCACGTCTCCTGCATTAACCACACACCCTGGGCATCGCGACGAGGCCCTGCATCGAACCGGCCCTAGCGGATCGCAAAGATTTCAAGTAGAGAAATCCTGATGGAATCGTA
>CAUZNX010000361.1:0-2746 GCA_963580905.1 Dehalococcoidia bacterium
AAGACGCACGTAGCCGACCCGGAAGTCATAGTTCCACTCAGCTTTTGGGTGACTGGATTCGAGTACAAGTTCCTCGGTCTGATAACGACCAGACGCCACCTCATCGGAATTAGTGACGAGTTCGTGGAAGGTCGGCCAGCGCCTTTCTTCTTTGGGAGTGACAAGCTCGGGCGAGACCTTTTCTCCCGGATGGTCTATGGGACGCGCCTGTCCATGATGATCGGGCTAATCGGCGTAGCGATAAGCCTGTTCCTTGGCATCAGCCTCGGAGGCATATCCGGCTTCTACGGAGGCATCGCCGACACCCTCATTCAGCGCTTGATTGAGATTCTGCGCTCCATACCTACCATTCCTCTGTGGATTGCTCTCGCAGCCGCAGTACCGCGCGATTGGAGCCCGATCAGAATCTTCTTCTCGATCACGATAATCATCTCTCTCATATCGTGGACGGAGCTAGGCCGAGTCGTACGAGGCCGGTTCCTGGCACTACGTGAAGAGGAATTCGTGACGGCGGCGAGATTGTCTGGCGCTACCGACTTCCGAATCATCTTCCGACACATGGTCCCCTCCTTCACGAGCCACGTGATAGCGGCCGCCTCACTGTCCATCCCCGCGATGATCATCGCGGAAACGGCATTGAGCTTCCTGGGCCTCGGACTGCGGCCGCCGGCCATAAGCTGGGGCGTCCTGCTCAAGGATGCGCAGAACATCCAATCCGTGGCTGTCTACCCCTGGATCATGATTCCAGCGGTGCCCGTGGTAATCGCGGTGCTGGGATTCAACTTCATGGGTGACGGACTGCGTGACGCGGCAGACCCGTACGGGTAGTCATCGATCGTTGAACTAGGGAGGCTGGCCGTCGAGAGGCGCAGCCCATCCGCAATAGCATGAAAAGCGCCCCGCTATCAGGCGGGGCGCTTTTACGCTATCATTGCATCGAAATAAACGAGGTCAGGTCTTCTTGAGCGCCTCAAAAATATTGGAAAAACCCCGATGTTAACTTTCATAGTCCGCCGGACCCTGCTGGCGATGGTCACCATATGGGCACTCTCAATTCTGGCGTTCCTTGTTGTCCAACTACCACCTGGCGACTTCGCGGACACCTACGTGCTGGAGCTCCTCGGCAATAGCCCCGTAGCAGGGGGCCAGTTCGCTGATCAACTGGAAGAGAACCTCCGACGAGAGTTTGGCCTCGATAAACCAGTCATCGTCCAGTACTCAAAATGGGTCTGGAAAGGTCTCCACGGGGACTTCGGGATATCTCTGGAATTCAAGAGACCCGTGGCAGAGATCGTCCGCGAGCGTCTCTTGATGACGATAATCCTGGCCGGGACGACAGCCCTGTTCGCATGGGGCCTTTCCATACCGGTCGGGATCTATTCCGCCGTTCGGCAACACAGCCTCGAAGACTACACCGTGACATTTATCGGCTTCATGGGCCTCGCGGTGCCCGATTTTTTGCTTGCTCTCTGGCTACTCTGGATCACTTTCACATATTTCCCAGATCACGAAATAGGTGGCCTGTTCTCTCGCGAATATATCGAGGCGCCCTGGAGCTTCGCTAGATTGGTCAACCTGTTCTCCCACCTGTGGATCGCGGCCTTCGTCGTAGGGACTGCCGGAACGGCCGCCCTAATTCGTGTGATGCGCGCCAACCTGCTGGACGAGCTTCACAAGCCGTATGTGGTAACAGCCCGGGCCAAAGGGCTGCCTGAGTGGAAGCTCATCCTGAAATACCCCGTCCGGCTCGCGCTCAACCCGTTGGTGAGCACGCTGGGCTACCTGCTGCCTGTATTGATGTCTGGAAGCGTCATAGTCTCGGTGGTGCTGAGTCTTCCTACCGAGGGTCCCCTACTTCTCAGGGCTCTACTGGCGGAAGATCTGTTCGTATCGTCAACCATCGTGCTACTGCTCGGGGCTTTGACGGTAGTCGGCACACTGCTTTCCGATATCCTCCTGGGCATACTCGACCCCAGAATCAGGCTTGGCTAGCGAATACTCCCACCTGCGGTGCGTCCATCAGTGAGACGCACCGCCCGACGAATGCGACCGTTTAGGCCGCTTAGTCCAAACGTAGGAGCATGGCCTCATGTTGATGTTCATTCTGCGCCGATCTCTTCTAGCGCTCCTAACTATCTGGGCGCTCTCCGTGATCTCTTTCGTCATAATTCAGCTACCTCCGGGTGACTTCGTCGACACATACATCCAGGAGCTGATGTTCGGAAACGTCGCCACCGGGGCAGTCGTTGGCGGTGGCAAGTTTGAGTCCACACTCCGAGAGCAATTCGGCCTCAACAAGCCGATCTACGTGCAATACGCCAAATGGGCGGCAAAACTGGTCCAAGGAGACTTCGGTCAGTCGCTGGAGTTCCAAAAGCCGGTATCGGAGATCGTCAGAGAAAGACTCTTAATGACGGTCATTCTGGCCGGAACCACCGCCCTGTTCTCATGGGCGCTTTCAATCCCTATCGGCATCTATTCTGCCGTACGACAGCACAGCATCGAGGACTATACCATCACGTTCGTCGGATTCCTGGGCCTGGCGGTCCCAGATTTCCTACTGGCCTTGTGGCTACTCTGGGTCACCTTCACGTACTTCCCAGACATCGGCATCGGAGGGCTATTCTCACCGCAATATATTGAAGCGCCCTGGAGCTTTGGGCGCCTGATGGACCTGATGTCACATCTGTGGATCGCCGCATTCGTGGTTGGCACCGCCGGCACCGCAGCTCTGATACGAGTCATG
>CAUZNX010000362.1:0-2744 GCA_963580905.1 Dehalococcoidia bacterium
AGCATCCGTCTCCGTTTCGGAAGACTCCTTACCCCGCCCCCCTAAGCGCGCGCAGCGCCCTTGAGGATCGCATGGGCTTGCATTCGGACCCTGTCCTCGTGGCTCATTAGAGGCCCCATCTGTTCCACGAACCCTGCAATGGTCTGCTTCACCGTCGCCTCCGACGTATCGAGCACGATCCTGTTTCGTAGCAGCGAGTGGCCGACGTGATAATCGAACTCCTCGATCATCTCGTCGATGTGCTCATCCTGAAGGTGGGTGCGCTCATGAGGAGTAGTGCGCATTCGCTCGCGGATCACCTCTGGGGTCGCCTTCAGATAAACCAGCACCGTCTCGGGCGCCTTCTCCATGACCTCCATCTCGACGGCCCTCACGCCACTCGACCGGTCTCCGTACTCGCCCTTCTTGCCGAAGCCGTAGTAACGCGGAGCGAATATGGCATCTTCGATGTGGAACCCCAGCAGGATGTGGTCCGAGTCCCGGTAGAGCTGGTCGCTCAGATGGTATGCGAACTGGTAACGCGAGAACATCTCCTTGAGCTGTGGGCCCATCGACATGAACGTCGCCATATCCTCCTCGGAGATCTCGTCCCAGTGGCCGAGCCACGGGAATGTGAAGTGGTCGTGATACTCCACAATTCCCAGGGGGCTGGGCTTCCCCATCAAATCGTTGCGCCACTTGATAATTTCGTCGGCCAGGGTCGTCTTCCCCGCGTACTCCATGCCTACGATAATCAGGTTCATATTCCTGCTCCTCAACCAGCGTTTGCCCCGTCCCGCGCATCAGCGCCGACGATGGTTCCAAAGATGATAGTCCTCAAACGCCCGGAGTCAAGCCCTGATCGCGGGCAATTTCCGGATATCGGCCTGGTTGTTCCGCACCCTGACGCAACGTCATGCTGAGGAGTCCCCGGACGAAGTATCTGGGCGAGGGCCACGCGAACCGAAAAGCCGCCGTACCCCTCCACTAACAAATAGCTCCCAACAAAAAACGGGCCTCCCCTAATCGGGGAGGCCCGTCGTTCCTAACTACGAAATTTGTACTTTACCCCTCTTCGCCGAAGCGCCGGAACTCCTCCTTCGCCGACTCCGGTACACCATCGGGCACCATGCCGCGCGCGACCTTGGCTCCCTGCACCGCCTGGCGTATATCCTCGACGATCTCGGGATTCGCCAGCGTCGTCGTATCCCCCACGTCGATGAAGTTGGATATGGCCGCGATGACACGGCGCATGATCTTGCCGGAGCGGGTCTTCGGCAGGTCCTCGCTGACCCACACGGCGCCCGGCGTCGCAATGGGACCGATGATCTGCCTTATTGCGGCCCTGACGTCGGCCTCAACTGTATCGGGGTCATACCCCGGTATCAGCGATACATAAATCTCCGGAACGCGTCCCTTTACCTCATCGTAGGCCGGCACAGCTGCAGCCTCGCCAACCGACTCCACGGTGAGAGCAGCCGACTCAAGCTCCTTCGTGCCCAGGCGGTGGCCGGCAACGTTGATCACGTCATCGATCCTGCCCACGATACGGAAGTAGCCGTCCTCCGACCTCACGGCGCCGTCCCCCGTCATGTAGGGCCAGTCGCGCCAGTCCTTGCTGTTCGGGTCCTTGTTATACCTGGCGAAGTAGGTCTCGACAAACCGGTCCGGGTCGCCCCAGATCGTCTGCATGAAACCCGGCCACGGGTTCGTAATACAGATGTTGCCGCCACGTCCAGCCTCCACCTCGTTGCCGTTCTCGTCCAGGATCACGGGATAGATACCCAGCGCACCCGGACCACAACTACCCGGCTTCATCGGCTGAAGACCCGGCAGTGTCGTACCTATGAATCCGCCCGTCTCGGTCTGCCACCAGGTATCGACGATGGCGGCCTCCCGCTTACCCACAACCTCGTAGTACCACTTCCACACCTCTGGCTCGATGGGCTCGCCCACCGTAGTCATGTGCTTGAAGTGGTAGTCGTACTTGGCGGGCTCGTCCGGACCGGCCTTGCGCAGCATCCTTATCGCGGTCGGCGCAGTATGGAAAATATTCACGCCAAGTCGCTCGGAGATTCGCCACGGCCTACCAGCGTCCGGGTAGTTTGGCACGCCCTCATACAAGACCCCGGTCGCGCCCACGGCCAATGGCCCGTACACGATGTACGAGTGGCCCGTGATCCATCCAATATCTGCCATACACCAGTACACATCCTCCGGGTGGATGTCCTGGTAATACTTGGCAGTACCGGCCGCATAGGCCAGGTAGCCGCCTGTGCTGTGCTGGCACCCCTTGGGCTTCGCCGTCGTCCCAGAGGTGTACATGAGGAACAGGGGCGCGTCGGCGGCCATCGACAGAGGCTCAACTCGCCGCCCCCTGTAGTCCTTCATCAGATCGTCTACGTAAAAATCTCGCCCATCAACCATGGGAGTCGCAGCTGACACCTTGCCAGGATAGCGACGCCACACCAGCACCTTTTCGACATCTACGCCGCTCTCAACCGCCTTGGCCACGGCCTCGTCGGCCTTCTCTTTGTGATCCAGCAGCTTGCCTGAGCGCCAGTACGCATCCGTCGTCACCAGCACACTGCTCTCGGAGTCCACAATGCGCTCGCCACATGCAGTCCCGCTAAACCCGCCAAAGACCTGAGAATGGATGACGCCAATCCTCGCGCAGGCCAGCATCACCACCGGCAACTCCGGTGTCATCGGCATGTGAAGCGTCACGCGGTCACCCGCCTTGAGCCCACAGAAGTCTTGCAGCA
>CAUZNX010000363.1:0-2741 GCA_963580905.1 Dehalococcoidia bacterium
AACCGCAAACGACATGTTCCGCTGCGGACCTGCGTGGCCTGTGGCAACAAGACGGACAAAGAGGGGCTGGTGCGCTTGGTTGCGCCGCCCGGTGGTGGAGTCGAGGTAGATGTTTCCGGGAAAGCTCCCGGGCGCGGTGCGTACATCTGCCGAGAGGGCGTCTGTGCCGTCGATGAGTTGAGGAAGGGTCGAATCGATTCGACCCTTCGAAGGTTGATGACCGAGCAGGAGTGGTTGGCTCTCAGGTCGTCGATTCAGGAAGCAACCGCCCTACGATAGATTAGATAGCCGCGTTTTGCGGCAACAAAACGGAGAGAGACATGACAAACAGGCCGGCAGTACCTCAGGACTCCACTCCGCCCCCTGGAGTGACCGCGGTTGCTCCAGAGGAGAGTGTGCCAGTCGGCCCGCTGATCGAGTTACCCCCAGCTATAACTGTTGGGGAAATCTCCGATCTGTTGAGTATCGATGTGGTCGATATTATCAAGCAGCTCATGCGCGCCGGGTTAATGTTGACGATAAATGAGGCCGTCGACTTCGAGACTGCCGCCATGATCGCGCAGTCGCTGGGTTTCAGGGTCAAGGCTCCGAAGGCCAAGGAGCGGGGCCCGGGCTCGCTGGTGGTGTCTTCGGACGAGGAGGATCCAGCGTTGCTGGAGCCGCGCAACCCTGTTGTCACGATACTTGGTCACGTCGATCACGGTAAGACTACGTTGCTTGACTCGATCAGGAACACCAGTGTGGTCGATGGCGAAGCTGGTGGTATCACGCAGCATATCGGCGCCTATCAAGTCAAACGAGATGACCAGGTCATCACTTTCCTGGATACCCCTGGGCACGAGGCGTTCACGGCGATGCGAGCCAGGGGCGCACAGGTTACCGACATCGCGGTATTGGTGGTGGCGGCAGACGACGGCATTATGCCGCAGACGGTGGAGGCGATTGACCACGTCAAGGCTGCCAAAGTGCCCATCGTTGTTGCCATCAACAAGATTGACCGACCCAATTCCGATCCGGAACGGGTGAAGCGCCAGCTTGCCGAGCAGGACCTGTTGGTCGAGGATTGGGGGGGCGATGTAATATCCGTCGCGCTCTCGGCCCTGACCGGCGAAGGGATCCAAGACCTACTCGACAATTTGCAGGTTGTGGCCGAAATCGGAGACCTCAAGGCCAACCCTAGCCGCCCCGCACGCGGCGTTGTAGTCGAGGCACAGGTAGAAAAGAGCAAGGGTCCTGTGGCGACCGTGCTGGTGCAGACCGGTACGCTGCGCGTCGGTGACATCCTTGTGGCCGGTGTGGCAAAGGGCAAGGTGCGGGCCATGCTGAATGATCGCGGTGAACGTATCTCGGAGGCTGGGCCGTCCTTGCCTGTGGAGATCATGGGCCTGGCGGAGCTGCCAGATGCCGGGGATGTTTTCGAAATCGCTCCGGACGAACGAACTGCCCGGTCCATAGTAGATGAGCGGGTGCGGGAGAGGCAGGAGCGTCGAGGTACCGGAGTCACGCTGGATGAGATACATTCCAGAATGGAGTCTGGTGAGGCGAAGTCTCTAGATCTGATAATTAAAACAGACGTCCAGGGCAGCGTCGATGCTGTCAAGAATGTGCTCCTTCCACTGAATACCGAAGAAACCAGAGTGAATGTGATTCACTCTGCCAGCGGGAGCATCACCGAAAGCGACGTGCTGTTGGCCGTGGCCTCCGACGCGATCATCGTCGGATTCAATTCAGGCCCCGAGCCGGGGGCTGGGTCCTTTGCTAGGCAAGAGGGCGTGGAGATTCGCGAATACGACATCATCTACAATCTAGTGGATGACATCGACAAGGCTCTAAAGGGCATGCTTGAGCCCAAGACCCGCGATATTGTGGAGGGCGTCGCTGTAGTCCGTGCGGTGTTCAAGGTCGGGCGTCGTATTGGCGGTGTTGCTGGCGTGTATGTCGACCAAGGCCGTATTTCACGCGGTGGCCAGATAAGCGTCCTGAGAGATAATAAGCCCATATTTAGCGGGTCGATAACCAGCCTCAAACACTTCAAAGACGATGTAAGAGAGTTGTCTACGGGTCTGGAGGGAGGCGTGGTCCTCGAGGGCTTCTCCGATTTCCAGGAAGGTGACGTTCTGGAGTCCCACCAAACCGAGCTGGAGTAGGGCCTCCGGTCCTACCAGTCCCCCTTGCCCAGAGGTTCCGCCAATGAGCCGCCGCATGGAACGAATAAACTCCCTGATACGCCAGGAAATCAGTAGCATAGTGGCTACAGATCTGAACGATCCCAGACTGGCCTCGATGATCACCATAACCAGCGTTGATACTGCCTCGGACCTGTCACGGGCAAAGGTCTTCGTCAGCATCATGGGGCACCCGGATCAGAAGAGGCGTGCCCTGAAGGGTCTGAAATCAGCCTCAGGATTCGTGAAGAGGAGCCTCAGGCCCCGGCTGACCCTGAGGGCTGTCCCCGAGATCGAGTTCCGTATCGATGACTCTATCGAGCGGGGCGTCAATATGCTGCATTTGATTGATCAAGCCATGGCTGGAAATTCCCCTGTAGAGCCAGACGCGGACACTCTCGTTGGTGAAAATGGAGCGCCGGATGCCTGACGATACTCGGAGAGGCGGGCGCGTACCCGGCATCAATGGTGTGCTCAATATCAACAAGCCCGATGGCATGACGAGCATGGATGTCGTTCGCCACATCAAACGCGCTAGCCGTCAGAAGCGTGTCGGACACGGCGGGACTCTTGATC
>CAUZNX010000364.1:0-2732 GCA_963580905.1 Dehalococcoidia bacterium
TTGTCGAACCAACGGATGCGTGCCTTCTCAATACCGACCTCTCGCCAGGCGTCGAATAGCTCGATCAGGAATTTGCCGTACTGTTCGGGCGTCAGCGACTCATCGGTGATACCGCCCTCGGCTGCGCTCGCATGGCCCTCGGCCACCTCGGCACATGGTATGAACTGCAGGTGCTCGAACCCCTGGTCCAGCAGCCAGTGCAGCAGATCCCTGGGCCGCCCCACATTGGATTGGTTAATCACAGTGAGGACGTTGAAGGGCACGTCGTGGCGACGGAGATGCGCAATGCCCGCCATCACCCGGTCGTGGGTCGGGCGACCCGACCAGTCGACGCGATAGTTATCGTGCCACTCTGGTGGGCCGTCCAGGCTGACCCCCACCAAAAAATTGTGCCACTTGAAGAACCTCGCCCAATCGTCGTTGAGCATCGTGGCGTTGGTCTGGATAGCGTTGCTGACCGCAGGCGGGGCCTCCGGCACGGCCTCTCTCACGGCCTTCATCTGGAGGCGCACGACATCCTCGAAAAAGGGCAGGCCCATCATCGTCGGCTCCCCACCCTGCCACATGAACGAGAGCATTGGAGCAGACATCGGGACGTACTGGTCAAGAAAAGTCTGGAATGTATCCAGCGTCAGCTTTGGGTGATCGGACCAGGGGTAGAGTTCGGCCTTCGAGAGGTAGAAGCAGTAGGAGCAGTTGAGGTTGCATCGGCTCGAGGTGGGCTTGATGAGCACAGGCATGTGGCGTCTGACCGCCTGCCTCGATCCTGCCGCCCTGCGCTCGACTTGCGTCGACAATCCGAACTCCCACACACGGATTATAGGTTCATCATACCGCACCCACGCCCCCTTTCGAGCGATGATATACTCGCCGCACCAAAGGAGGCGCCCTGTGGTAACTCACGAAACCATGATTGCCGAGACCGTACTTTTCCCTGGCCACCAAGGGGACCAAATCTCAGGCTACCTGGCCCGTCCGATGGGCCCTGGCCCGTACCCCGGCGTCATTGTGATCCACGCCGCGCCGGGATTCGTCGACCACTTCAAAGAGGTGGCGCGTAAGTTCGCAGCAGCGGGCTACGTCGCTATCGCACCGAACCTGCACCACCGCGAGGGGCCCGGCGACCCGGACGATGTAGGCTCGGCGGTGCGGGCAGCCGGTGGTGTGCCGGATGACCGGTTCCTCGGCGACACCCGGGGTGCCCTCGATCTCCTACGCTCGCTCCCCTATAGCAGCGGCAAGGTAGGTATCATCGGGTACTGCTCAGGCGGTCGCCAGTCATACCTGGCCGCTTGCTCTCTCCCCCTCGACGCTGCGGTGGACTGCTACGGGGGCGGAGTCGTTGCCGGACCCGAGGAGCTATCCTCCACCGAGCCACAGGCACCCATAGAGCTGACCCAGGACCTGGCGTGCCCGCTGCTGGGGCTGTTCGGCGCAGATGACGGAAGACCGTCCCCCGAGGACAATCGGGAAACAGAGCGGGTGCTGGAAAGCCACGGCAAGACGTTCGAGTTCCACACCTACGATGGTGCGGGCCACGCATTCTTCGCCGACTACCGTCCCAGCTACCGGCAAAAGTCCGCCGTCGACGGATGGCAGCGTGTCTTCGGCTGGTTCGGCAAGTACCTCAGCTAAAGGAGCGACAGCCATGTGTGCAGGACACGTTGAGACGGTCGAGGTGACGGGTAGCGCCAAGGGCGTGGACGGCTGGTTCCCCCTTGAGCGCGTGCACGCAGTCTACGATCACTCCTTCCACGCGCAGACGGAGGAGTCCCTGATCATCGACTTCGTCAATCCTGACAGAGGACCCGGCGCGCGGGTGTCGGTGGAACTGAGCGCAACCTCTGCCAATCGGCTGATCCAGGCGATCCAGGACGCCCTGGAGGACGGCGAGCGCCGCCATGGCCCCCTACAAGTGGAGACCACGGCGTAGGCCGTTTAGCGGTTGCCCGTTCGCTTGCGATAGTCCTCCACAAGTGATTTGACCTCTTTTTCCAGTTTCGCCAATTCCGATCGCACAGCAGCCCGACGACGGACCTCCGACTCAATCAAGCCATGTTCTTCCTCAGCCCTAACGTAACCAAATTCTGCAATATACTTCTTGATCCACCTTATTCGATCCTCGACATCAGAAACACCTTGAGTTGTGGGAGACATTGCTGCGGTTCCTCTCATCCACTCCTCATAAGGCCTCCTCCCCTTGGAGTCATCACAGGAAGCACACGACAAAACCATGTTGCCTGCCACAGTGGAGCCGTAGTCCATAACAGCCACGAAGTGATCCCAACGATTCACCCCTTTTTTCGTGCCACAAAAGACGCACGATGGTTGAGGCTCCAATTGCCCAAAGAAATCGACGACATTCTGCTTGTCGACCAGTCCAAACTCTCTTTTCCGAAGGCAATCCTTCAGTGCTCGCTCCAAATACGAGAACCCAAAAGCCGGAGTAGTTCTACGAGGAGTCTTCGGTAGGTTCATTGTGATACCTCGCTATGACTGTGGAATACGCCCTAGAAATCTACGCGGAGCCTGGTCCAGCGTATGCCGAAGTGGCCCGACTCCCGCGACCAGTGGGTCGCCAGGTAGGTACCGTCCTGTAGCTTGATCGCCGTGGGGAAGCCGAACTGGAACTCGTTCCACTCACCCTGCCCCTGATCCACATCGTCCCGGCTTCTGGTGGCCCGACCGTCGAACATCGTGCCCTCGAAGTGGACCTCCCACTTCGACTCGGT
>CAUZNX010000365.1:0-2732 GCA_963580905.1 Dehalococcoidia bacterium
GCACCCGCAACAGGCCTGGACACGAAGGCGTGACTACCCCCGGTTTCTTGTTCCAGTACGCGCAGTAACCATTCCCTATGCTCTGACTTGACCATCACCACTGCGCATCCCCCCAGGCCGGCCCCCGTGATCTGGGCGCCGATGACACCCTCCACACGAGATGCGCGGTCCACGATCCGGTCGATCGCCTGCGTGCTGCATCCGTACCGCCCCGGGACGTTGATGAGGTCTGTTTCGGAAAGCGCTAGCCTGTTTAGGGACGTCGTATCGGTCCGGACGGTGAAGCGTCTTTGGTTGCCGTCAGGGGAGTGGGTCCACCGCCTATCGCCGTTGTGGCTGACGCGCATGTACCGGCCTACGGCCGCCAGGTCCCCTCGCTCCAAAAGCCCGGAGAATCGCTCACTTCTGACGCACTCGCCCAGCCCGTAGAGGGCCACACCGCTGAGGTCGTAGCCGCCAAGGTTCGCATGGGTGGCGAAGAGGCGGTCCAGTTCATCGCCATCACGAGACGGCAGCAGTTCGCGCAGCTGTCGGCGGCTGGGTCGGTTGGGGAGGCTGGCTATGGCGTGATAGAGAGCTGACGGAGAGACACCGAGCCGGTCGGGGACGAGGTCACGGAGGTGCTCGACGTTGGCTGCGGGAGGCCAGTTCTGGCGAAGAAGGCGCTCGGCCAGTTCGTAGGTTGCGACCCTCTGGTTGAATACGTCGCGAGCCGGGGCTCCCGCACTCTTGACTGCCTTCTCTCCACTATCTACGACTACCACGTCGGTCCCTTCCGGCAATTGCACTGCGCCGTCTACCCTGAACGGTAAAAAGCCCATTCGGGTGATGTAGCCAGCCTTGCTGGTTGTGATCGCGGCGTGGTCCATGCTGCCGCCTCTGGACCCCACGAACCACTCTGCCTCGCCGCAGAGGTCGACGAAGTTATTGACTTCGATTTTCAGACCATTGAGAGCCACGGCGGCTTGAGCGAATGCCACTAGGAGCGCGGAGCTGGAGGACAGACCGGCCCCCATTGGGACGTTGCCGAGCACTATGCAGTCCATTCCATTGAGGCGTTGCTCGTGCTGCTCGTGCTGGAGTCGCAGCAGTGCCGCCCGGGCATAATGACTCCAGTCGCCGGGCGCGCGCTGCAGAGTGCGGGCGACGCCGTGGGAGTCCACGAAGTCTACCCAGTCGCCCTCAAGATTGTTTCCGAGGGCCTCGGTGATTGCAAAATCGCGTTGGGGGAAGGCGGCGTTGTCGGCGTTCACCAGAGTGACTTTGTTGTCGGCGCGCGGCGCCGCGGCGATCAGTGTTTCCTTGCCGATGGCCATCACGTTTGCGTATCCACCGCGATGGTCGACGTGCCGTCCCATCAGGTTGATCCTGCCGGGCGAACGACAGATTATGAAAGGCCGGTTCGGACCGAGAGTCTTGGCAGCTAAATTGGAGAGACGCAGAATGGCTTTGCGTCGCTCTTCGATCAGGTTCGCGTCGTGGCCGTACGTCTGCCGGAGAAGATTGCTCAGGCTGGGGCCACCATCCTGTAGGGCGGCTATCCACTCAGTCGCGGGGCGGAATGATCGAGGGCCCAGAGAGCGGTCATCGGAGACCGAAACGAGGCTCTTCAATGCCCGAACACTTCTGAAACCCGAGCCAGCTCCTCAGGGGTGTTGAAGGACATTAGGTCCGTCGCGTCGTTCACTGTAACCGCCTCGACCGGACCTTTTCGAGCAAGGATCTCTACGACGTCTGTGAGGTACAGCTCCGACTGCGCGTTGTCCGGCCGTATCTGGCTGAGGGCCTCTCGCAGTGCAGTGAATTCGAATGCATAGAGCGATGCGTTGACGGTGTCGCTTCGCTCTTCCACGACGTCGGCTGCAAGTGTTTCGTCGCCGACTCCGAGGCCCTCGCCGGTGTTCCTAGCACGAATGATGTCGGGAAGTTCGACGATGCCGGCAATATTTCCGGAGCGGTCCAGCACGACCCGTCCGGCAGTAGGTCGTGAGCGTTTCGGCAGGGCCGTCAGGACGGCGTTCGCAGCGGTGTTGTCCGAGGTCGCCAGGACCTCTCTGACCAGACTTGGTACTGTCAGCATGTCGCCGACCGCCACCACTACCGTTCCGCTGTAGCCTTCGGAGGCCAACGCTTCCACTGTGATGGAGGCGGCGTGACCTGTCCCCATCGCTCGTGCCTGGTAAACGAACGACACTTCGGGGTGTGCTGTTGCTACCGCCGCCATGACCTGTTCCGCCATGTATCCGACGACGACGACGAATCGTTTCAGGCCGCCACGCTTGTAGGCATCTATGGCCCTAACTATGGCAGGCATGCCACCGACAGGAAAGCACACCTTTGGCGTGTCGTCGGAGCCCATGCGCTTGCCAGGCCCTCCGGCGAGGATAATGCAGGGGGTATTGTTCAACTTTTCATGGGTTCAGGTGTGGGCTTGTTAGGCATTTAATTTCACTAGGTAACTATTGACCTTCTGAATCACGGCGGATGTTCTGATAGGATACGGCCTCGGCACGGAATTCCAATAGTAGGGGGCTTGGGCGTTGGTTCTCACATCTGACCAGAACCAAAGTTTTGTATTGAGCGGTCTTCAGGAACTCGTTGAGCTATTGGGCCACAATAAGGTTGCATCAGACGGTGATTATGCGGCTGTGTGGGGCAAGGATTACACCGATTTCGAGACGATGAGCCGCGGCTGGTTTACGGTGGTCCTTCACGTCAGTGATGACGAGGCG
>CAUZNX010000366.1:0-2730 GCA_963580905.1 Dehalococcoidia bacterium
GTCTAATCTGATCGCGGCTTCCGTTGTTCTGCGGGCCAGATTGTGAGGCACCGTTTCGACCACTGTTGGACTGAGGTCGAGTGTCGCGAGGGCGGTCACGCTGTGGCCCTGTGTTGTCTCGTCGGCCACGCGGTGGTCCCGCGTCTCGACCACCTTCTCGCCGCGGTCCAGCGTTGCCGCCTCGTCCACCCTGGGGTCCACCACCACCGCCACCACGACTACGCGGTGGTCCGGAATCGCCGCCTCGGCCGCGCGATGGTCCCGCGTTGCCACTACGACTGCGTTGAGAGTCTGAATTGCCGCCTCGGTCGCGCTGAGGTCCAGCGTCGCCATTACGGTTATCGTCGGGGCGACGCCCTCGCCCTCTATCGGGCGGCGGTCTTCGCGAAGAATCGGAAGGACGGTCGGAGCCAGAGGTTTCGGTTCGCTGTCTGGGTTCCGGGCGGGTTTCGGGCCTCGCGGAAGGTGATGCAGGCGGTGGCTCAACGGCAGCTACTTGCTGCGATGACGACTCGTTTTCTGGTTTGTTGACTAGTTTGTTGATTTTATGACGAACTGAGCGAAAAATGAAGACACACTCCGGGCGAGAAGATTGGCGGATAGCATCGTAACCGTGGGTGCAAAACCTGGCGGTGAGGGTGCGGGGATCGCCGAAAATGGAACCAACTGAATATTCAAACTGCTCGTTAGTTTAGCATGGGCGGCATGGCTTCGTCAAAGCAACGCTACGCCTGTACCGTCAAAGAGAGTCGCCGTTCCTTGGGAAATGGTCCTCACAGTACAACGCCCTTTGCGTCAGTAGCTTCACATGGGTCGCCGATACACCGCACCTGGTGACCGAGTCACTCAGCAGATCGCCTACGTAGTCGCACGCGGCCTCTCCATTGATCGACACGAATTGCAACGACTGCTCAGAGGGATAGCCATCGAGACTCTCCTCTGATTCCTGCCTCTCATCACGCTGGTGTGGCTCACACAGGTGGTCTTCGGTCGTCGAGTCTACAGACGCGCGAGTAGCCGGACGCTCGCAAGCGGCGAACGGATCAAACATATCGTCAGGGTCCATTGAGTCATCAAGAGTTCCCTCGGGGTCTGGCAGCCACTCGCACCTCAGCGCAGTGGCGCCCTTCTCAAGCGGCTCCCCTCAGGACTCCGATTCGACACAGTACTCACACATCTCGTTCCCCTTGAGCCCAGCCTGCCACAACTGGTACAACGGCGGCATCGTTTCGCCGATCACACTGGACAATCAATACAATAGTGGGCTTTTATTCCTGATTCCACCCCGGGAACCTGATAGAGGCTAGCTGATTCGATGTCCAACGTCTGCCTCAAGCGCTCAGAGAGGTCGGCGGCCCGCATACCCCGCTGCTATGTCATGCCAGAATTCAATTTCGGACTCGCCCTCGAGCCAGCAAAGATACACCTGCCGCCCGTCCTTGTTGTGGGGGAAGTCAACCAGGCCGGGCTCGACGCCCTTGACGAGAATGCCGTGATCGAGGATTTCCGATACCGCCGCGTCTATCTCACTGGAGACCTCTCGGAGAGCACGTTGCAGCCGCCCCAGCTGCGCTTGTGAGCTGCCGCCGCCATTGCCATTGATACTGCTTGAAAGCTCTTTAATCGCGGCGTCGAGCTGCTTGGCCCGAGAGCGCGGCAGCTCCAACGTACGGAAAGTCGCCACCAGCCAGGGCACTAGTTCGCGGGCCTCTTCCAGCGTGAACTCGCGTTCGGTCATGTTCCCCTCTAGCTGATATCGATCATGGTCAAGTTGTGTCCTCAACCGTGAATCTCGCCCGCCCATGTTACGGAACAGAGAGAGATTAGGGAATAATTAATGGTTGAGGGACCATTCTGCGATACCGCAATTTAGAACTCCTCCCGGAAAGGAAACGGGGCTGCGCGTACGCGAAATCTGATTGACTGGTCATAGGCCTCGTGTTACCGTTAAGGCTCTCAAAAAGCTCTATACCCCACATGCAATGAAGGGGAGTAGTAGCGGTTTCGGTGCGATAGAGAACGGGGCTTGGTGGAATCCCGGCGCACGACAGAACCGTGAACTCGCCCCGGAGCAGCCAGCCCGAATTCAGTAAGGTTGGACGGTCAGCCCCGTTACGGCTCCGAGTGGTCCCGGCGTCGCCGGGGCAATTCAGGGTGGTACCGCGGGGTGCCGTGTCAGAATCGCAATATCCCGTCCCTGTCCAGGGGCGGGTTTTTTTGTGCTCCGCACGCTGGGTGGGCGGTGCCGGTGCACACGCGGAGACGGCACACCCTGAGGTGGTGTGCATCCGTTTCTGACGGGGTGTGCAGAGGGGCTGAGGCCCTCTGCCGGGAGCCTGAGGGCGTCCCTCAGGGAAATATCTTATTTTTTTCTTGGCCAAGGCGATAGCTCCAACAAAAAGGAGAGCAACAGATGGCTACACAGATGGTGCGAGCAGCGCACACTAGCTACGAGCCGCAGGCGATCGAGAGGAAGTGGCAGGACCGCTGGGAAGCCGACAAGACGTTCCGTACGTCTGACGACGACCCGCGCCCCAAGTGGTACGAACTCACGATGTACCCCTACCCCTCCGGCGACCTCCACATCGGTCACTGGTACGTACTGTCGGGCGCCGATGTCCACGCACGCCTCAAGCGGATGCAGGGCTTCAATGTGCTGCATCCCATGGGCTTTGACGCCTTCGGGCTCAACGCGGAGAACGCCGCCATCGAACGTGGCATCCACCCCTA
>CAUZNX010000367.1:0-2729 GCA_963580905.1 Dehalococcoidia bacterium
ACTTCAGGCTGCGAGACATTTTGTTGGAGATCGTGTCGTCAGACTACTTTACCAGACGATAGCAATGAGCCATCAGAACAACCCCCTTTCACACCCCTCCGCTCCGGTCCAAAGGCGGCTTCAAGGCCCTCCCGCCAAAAGCAATTTCCTAGCAGTCAGTCCACTACCATCGGCAGACTAACAGGATCATTTCTCTAGGGCAAATCGTTCTCGTATCCAGGCCATCTTCGCCACTACATGCTCGGGCGGCGTGCCGTGGCCAGCTTCGGGGTACACGCGGTAATCTTTCGGGTTGCGGAGCTGGTTGTAGGCGGCGAAGGCTGTTGGCGCGGGGGCCACATTGTCCTGCAAGCCGACGCCCATCAGGACAGGGCATTCGATCCATCCGGCGAGGTTCTTGGGATCGACGTAACTGAATGTCGCGCCCGCCAGTTCCCACGTGTTCTTGGGATCTCTGCCCAGCCAGTGCCGGACGACCACCCCCGGCCAGGCTGTCATTTTGAAACCCTTCATGGAGTCGACCACGAAAGGGATATCCGGAGCGCTCAGTGCAATGCGCTTGTCGAGTGCTGCGGTGGCGAATGAGAGCATCCCTCCCTGGCTGCCTCCCGTGATGGCGATGCGTTTGGTGTCGATCTCAGGTCGCGACGCCACGAAATCGATCCCACGCAGACAGTCCATGATGGCCCCGCGGTAGAAGAACTTCTGCGGATCGTCCAGTCCGCGTAGAAGATAGTCGCCAGGCCCCCACCATTCATACGCGGGTTCGTCGTCGGTGCTATTGCCGTGGCCTCGGATATTGAGCGACAGCACTGCCATGTCGGGAATCGACTGGGTGGGCATCATCCCCTGTGTGTAGCCCGGCACCCTCAACAGCACGGGATGCGGCCCGCCAGACTTCGGCACCTCGAACCACCCGCGAATCCGGACATCGCCAAGGCTGCGCATTTCCACGAGGAAGCAATCGGTCTGCTCCGTGCTCCATTTCGGGCTCGGCTCGACTTTGTATTGAGGCGCGACGGTGGCGAGCTCGGCGATCGTCTTATCCCAGAACGCACGCAGATCTTTGGGGGCTTTGGCAGGGCGATCCATCTTCTCCGGCGCATAACCGCGCATCCTCGATTGCGAGATGGGTGTCTTGTCGCCGTCGCGTATGAATGTGCAAGTGACCTGATAGAAGCCGGCTGCCGGGGGCTTGAATGTTAGAGTCTCGAGGTGTGACTTCCCGGCTGAGAGCTGTACGGGCTTGGAGATATCGGCGAAGATTTCTCGTTGCTCGGCCAGCCAGGTGTCGCTCCCGACTTGGAACCGCACCGTGCCCTTCAAGGTTTCAAACGCCGTGTTGCGTATCATGGCCGACAGATCCATCGGCGCACCAGCCGGGTAAATCCCGTCAGCTGGCCATTGTCGATGTCGACCGACACGAAATCGGTCCATACGGGTGCCGACAGCGTCGGCGTCCCTTTGTGCATGCCACCGTCGCCGTCACTGTCAAACACGCACACGGCGATCACGTTCTCAGCATTCCAGCGAATGTGTTCGGCAGGCACGTCGTAGCGCCGGATCGTCTCGTAGTGGCCCTTCGTATCCTCCGGTGCCGAGCCGGTCCGACCCACCTCCACACCGTTGAAATAAGTCACATCCACATCATCCACCGCCCCTAGCAACAACGTCAGTCTCTGGTACTGCTTGAAGTAGGCACCCTCGCTCGCCGCTGCTGGCACGCTCACCCGCAGGCGATACCACCCGTAGCCGTCGTAGCCGTCGTGGCCCGCCTTCTCCCATGGCGTGCCGACGTCGATCGGCTTCCACGCCGAATCATCAAACTCGGGCTGCGCCCAGGCAGGGTCGTCGCCCTTGGTGAAGCGCCACCCTTGGGAAATGTCGAGAGCGTGACTCGTGGCCGGCAACCAAGCCAGCGCCGAGAGCATGGTGAGGGCAAACGTCCTGGCCGCCATGCGGTCCGTGTGGGAAGATCGAAAGAACATTTGATGAACCATAGGGAACCTGCCGTCCCGTGTAAAGGCGGAGCGCAACGGTGATAACAGGCGCCGTCGTAGCGGATTTCGTGAGAATTCCGGGGCGTGGACAAAGGCTTCAGCGGTTGGCCATCAGCGCTTTGCGGTTGCTCATTGGGAACCGCTCACTTCCTTGAAGAACTTCCAGATCTCTTGCACCGAACTAATCCCGGCTCCATTGCCTTGGTGAGGGAAGCGGTGCCCGAATTTCTTTATCTTGTAATGCCAGACTTGGTTGCCATTCACGCCGTCTTTGTAGTAGTGGGCGGTGGTCTTGCCTGAGATCTTCACGACTTCTTCGGTCTTGGTCTGGTTGAGCATCTTCCAGAAATCCATGATGACATCTTGGTTAGGCGCGCCGCCCCAGCCGCCCTTTGGAGACATGCTGCCATCGTAGGGAATGATCTCATCGTTGAGGCCGGAAATTTGTAAGATGGGCACGGGCTTGATCTGATCCCGGTGTTTCCAGGTGAAACCACTCATGGTGCCGATGACCGAGGCGGCGGCTTTGAATACCTCTGGTTTCTCTGCCACCAAAGTGTAACTCATGAAACCACCATTTGAAATGCCGCAAGTGAAGGTCTTGTTAGGGTCGAGCTTGTGTATTGACTGCAGATGGACGGCGAGTGCTGAGAGGAAACCGATGTCGTCGACCTTGCTGATTTTAAAGCGGGCGTTCCAGTGCGGGACTCCCTCGCGATCTTTCTCCCC
>CAUZNX010000368.1:0-2721 GCA_963580905.1 Dehalococcoidia bacterium
AGAGTGCGTTCGGCGCCTGCAGGAGGTGGCCGGAGACGGTCTCCGGTGGGACTCGGGCTATCTGGCACCCGTAAGCAACCTGGAGTTCATTGTCCGAATGATGCGAAACCTGAAGGCCACATACGTGCGCCAGCAGGACTACACCCGAGCCCTTCGTATGATCAACTGGCTGATGGCACTTCAGCCGGAGGTGGCCCTTGAGCGTCGCGACCGAGGGCTCATCCACTACGAGATGAGTAACTACGGGGACGCGCTAGACGACCTTCGGGGTTATCTGGAGTTCGCTTCGGCCGGCGCCGACGTCGCTGCTGTACAGGAGACCGTCGGCCGTCTTCGCAGGTTGATCGAGGACTGATAGTGACCTGGCCCGATAGTTTTACCACTTCTTAGGAAGGGGCACATGACCGACCACGTGAACATCAACTCCACCTGCCAGTCCGGCCCATCGACAGGCCCGTCGTAGCCGCCGACCTGCCCTGGGAGCAGTGGCCCGGCCCCTTCTTCTTTGGCGGTACCGTCATCTTCGCCGAGGAAGACCGGATCTTCAAGATGTGGTATCGCACATCGGAGCGTCTTGAACGGGCGCCCGGAGGTTGGCTAGAGGTCGTCTCTGAAGACGGCACGACGTCCCGCATCAGCTACGCGGCGGGTCCAGGCCATTTGTTGGCATCATTTGGTAGAGAAACGGTCCCAGCATAGCTCTTCCCTGCGCGCGTGTCCGGTTATCGTGCCCCTGGATGTTCGGAACCGGCCAACACCTGCCCGAGAGCGCTGCGAATGCGCTGCTCGGCTCCGGGAGCTATCCAAAGCCAGTGGTCGTCGAAGCCCTCTCGAAACGCATCATCGGTCGGTATGTATCCCGGCCAGCACTCGCCGTAGCCGATAGACATCACCAAAGCGTCCGGCCGCATATTCTGGGCCATGATTTGGTAGGCCACGAATGATTCTGCTGGAAAAAGGACCATGAGCGCCGGTCCCAGGTCCAGACAGGGCAATGTTATGTGGGGCTCTCTGCTCGATCTACTGTTGAGTCCCATGGCAGCCAGAACGCGTTCGCGCACATCTGCGCCCTCGTCTAATAACACGCCCCTCATCGCCTCGTCCGTGTATTTCTCGCCGTTGCGAAACTCCAGCTCCAGGGGTGCTGCCCGGAAGTCGACCGGACCAAGCGGATGCCGCTCTGTCGTGCGCCATGCATCAGCCATGGCATCGTAAAGACGGCCTGCAAGGACCGCGCGGTTTTCTGGAGACCCATCATTGAACTTGCCTACCGTAGTGTCTCCGCTGCATCCGGACACATAAGTCTGGAGAACATCGGGTTCGTCCGCCTGGCGGCGAGAGCGGGCCAGCCCTACGAAATCGGCGCTCACAGCGCCCTGTCCATAGTGGCTCATGGGGTGCGTCGAATAGGCATGTAAAGCCATTACCGGATCCGAACCGTCCCAGAAACTGATGAGCCGCAACCAGGGGTCTATCATCCCTTCAGGGGCAGCTCCAAAGACGGGATCGTCTCCTGAGTGGCTTCCACGGAGGAAGCTTACGTCACCATCCGGCATTGTTACTCGTCGGTTCGACGCAACACGGGTGACCTGGGCGCGTCCGACGCCAACGTGAGTTACCGGTCGCAAGTTTTGCAGACCGGCCTCAATAGCAGACGCCACCGATCGTATGGCGGTCTCTTGAAATGCAGTGTCCAGCGTGGCGCCGCCGAGGCCCGCAGTCGCGAGGATGGCCTCGACTCCCAGGTCGGAGACCGGTGCATCGTGCTGGTGGACACTACACAACATCACCCGCTCCGGCACCGTTCCAGCGGCCTTGGCGAGTACCTCACACCATCGCGCGTAGGACTGATTGCGGATCTCGCACCAGTCGACGGCCACCAACACAATAGGCGCGCCCGCTCCAAGCAGGACGAAACCATGCGCCTGCAAGGGATCGTCGATCGCGCTCGCAGGAGGCCGCAGCCCCGACATCAACGGATGTCCCGGCGGACAAGTCACATCGGCTGAAAACGTGGCCAGTCGATACGCTGAGGACATCTACCCTCCGCATCAAAGGCTGTGGCAGATCTAGATCGGAGGCTCGGCGTACTCGTTGTCTTTGACGTACACCAGAAGCCTGCTGCGCGCATCTGTGACGACGATGCGGTCTTGCTTGTCGATGGCGATGCCGGTCGGTCGCACAAAGGCCTCGATCACGGGCATCACATCCTCGATCCGATTGAGAATCTTGACCGATTCGGGGTCTCGGTTTAGGTTGTAGAGCCCTGCCCTGGACAGTTCGTGGACATCGCCATACAGCGCGGTGAGGACTTCCCCGTCGGGACCATATATCTGGACGCGGTTGTTCCCCCAGTCGGTGACGTATACGTCACCGTCACTGTCCACGGCCACACCAGCTGGATGGTTGAGCGATCCGGCGCCGCTTTCGGCACCGCCAAAGCTCATGAGGTAGTTCCCTTCCGCTGAGAACTTTTGCACACGGTTGTTGCCCCAATCGGCCACGTACACATCGCCGTCGGCGTTCACGGTAATGCCCCAGGGCCGCGACAACTCCCCATCCCCGCTGCCGGAGTGTCCCCAACCGTCCACGAGTTGACCTTCTTTGGTGAAGAGCTGGATGCGGTCATTGCGACTGTCGACGACATACAGATTGTCATTGAGGTCGAAGGCAAGGCCGCTGGGGCCATCTACTTGACCCGGCGCAGAGCCCTTGTCCCCC
>CAUZNX010000369.1:0-2719 GCA_963580905.1 Dehalococcoidia bacterium
CCTGGCTGGCGCCAAGGACGTATGCGCCTGACGACTGGCCGGCGAAGACGCCCTGCAGCGCTAATTTTCGGGACATCCGATAGGCCTCGTCGATGTCGACTCGCACCGTCCCGTCCACTACCTCTGCGTCAAAGGTGTCGGGCACGATATGGTGATCCTCGCCCAGCGGTTTCAGCCCCTCGATCCCAGGCCATTCGTCGAAGTTGATGAGGATGACTCGAATATCCGGGTTGGCCTCTTTCAACCTACGACCGACGCCGGTGATCGTTCCGCCCGTGCCCACACCTGCTACGAAGTGGGTCACATCGGGGACCTGCTGCAAAAGCTCCACGGCGGTGGTGTCGTAGTGGGCCAGCGGATTGTTGGGGTTTGAGTACTGGTCGCAGTAGAAGTACTTGTCCGGGTTCGCCTTGTAGCGCCTCTTGACGTCTCTCAGTGTCTCATCGTAGCCAAGCATCGGGTCGGTGAATACGATCTCCGCCCCATGTGCCAGCACGCGCTCCTTGCGCTCTCGGCTGGCGTTCTCGGGCATTATCAGCTCAACCTTGTAGCCCAACGTCGCGCCTATCATGGCATAGGCGATACCGGCGTTTCCCGACGTTGCATCTAGGATGATCTTGCCCGGGGTCAGATCACCGGACAAGATCGCCTCCACGAGCATCCGGAGCACCGGACGATCCTTGATGGAGCCTCCGGGGTTGAGCTGCTCATACTTGGCATACACTTTGGCGTCGCCGGTGTCCAGGTCCAACCGGACCGTCGGAGTGTTGCCGATGGCCATCAGGGCCGGATACCCGGCAACAAATTCTAGGAATTCTTGCGAGGGGGCCAAGCTACTCTCCCAAAGGGACTGCACGCCTATCAAATCGTATCCGTCTCTGCGCGACGTGGGTCCCGATAGTATAGCTATTCCACATGCACCCGGTCCAGAACTTTTCGGGGCGGGTGGTCCAATTCTCACCAAGCGAGCCCTTGCACACGCAGACGACCACCCCGCCCACCAAAAGCGGCTGTGCCGCCGTGGTATTATCAGGCTTGGTCACGACTATGACGACGAAACATGGTGGAGTGAATGACATCACCTGAAGTGCTGAACCGCGTTGCCGAACTGCGCGACAGCCTTGACTACCACAATCACCGCTACTACGTGCTCGACGCCACCGAGATCAGTGACGCCCAGTACGACGTCCTGATCCGGGAGCTGAGGCGGCTGGAGGCGCAGTACCCGGAACTGGTGACGCCCCAGTCGCCCACACAGCGAGTCGGGGCAGAGCCATCGTCTGGGTTCACCCAGGCCACGCACGCGGTGCAGATGTTCAGCCTGGGCAACGCCTTCGACGACGACGAGCTGTTGGCGTGGCACCGTCGCACGACAGAGACGCTGGAGAGCGACGCCTTCGACATGGCGTGCGAGCTAAAGTACGACGGCCTGGCGGTGGCGCTGACCTACGAGAATGGGGTCCTTGTGCGAGGGGCAACCCGCGGCAACGGCTCCGTTGGCGAGGACGTGACCCAGAACCTGCGCACCATCCGCAGCATACCTCTGGAGGTGCACGGAGGCTTCCCAGAGCGATTCGAGGTCCGGGGTGAGGTTCTTTTCCCTTTGTCGGCGTTCCAGCGCTTCAACGAGGAGCGCATCGCCAAGGATCTGCCTCCGTATGCTCACCCCCGGAACACGGCCGCTGGCTCTATTCGA
The DNA here is from genome assembly GCA_963580905.1 of Dehalococcoidia bacterium. GTDB lineage: Bacteria > Chloroflexota > Dehalococcoidia > Lucifugimonadales > CAJWER01 > CAJWER01. Next base: position 1,697 of record CAUZNX010000369.1, read on the forward strand.
CAGATCGACCCCCAGGATGTCGCCAGCCGCCCACTGGACATTTTTGTGTATGGCGTGGCGGAGCCCATCGGGCCAGACACCCAGTTGGGCACGCTAGATTACCTGCGGGAGCTGGGGTTCAAGACGAACCCGAACAACGCACTGGTGAGAACCCCCGCAGAGGCGGCCGACTACTACCGCACCTGGGTCGAGGGTGCGGAGTCGCTGGACTACGGGTGCGACGGGGTTGTGATAAAGGTGAACCGGCTCGACCTGCAACGCCACCTTGGCCAGGTCGGCAGGGAGCCGCGATGGGCCATCGCCTACAAGTTCCCGGCGACCCAGTCGGTTACGCAGCTGGAAAGCATAGAGGTCGCCGTAGGCCGCACGGGAAGGCTTAGTCCCTACGCAGTCCTCACAACAGTGGACGTGGGCGGTGTGCAGGTGAGCCGTGCAACGCTCCACAACGAAGACTACATAAGAGCGAAAGACATTCGCAAAGGAGACTGGGTCGTCGTGGAGAGGGCAGGCGAGGTGATCCCGCAGGTCGTCTCAGTGATCACGGAGCGTCGCACTGGGCAAGAGCCCGAGTACAAAATTCCAACGGTTTGTCCGAGTTGCGATGAGGCGGTGGTCCGCTTGGAGGGCGAGTCGGCAACGGCCTGTGTCAACGCCCAGTGCCCAGCACAACTCGTCCGACTCCTCGAACATTTCGTGAGCCGGGGCTCCATGGACATCGACGGTTTGGGGATAAAGCAGGTCTTTTCGCTACTTGATAGCAACAAGATCAAGGATGCGGCCGATCTGTACCGTCTACAAAAAGACGACCTGCTGGAGCTGGAGCGCATGGCCGAGAAGAGCGCGTCCAACCTGCTGGCGGCCATTGAGGCCAGCAAGGACCGACCGCTCGCTCGTCTGCTGGTGGCGCTGGGCATCCCCCACGTCGGCGCCGAAGTCGCCGAGCTCCTATCCGAAGCGTATCCCTCGATGAACGACCTGATGGAAGTTGACGAGGATGCCCTCACCGCGATCCCTTCGGTAGGA
>CAUZNX010000370.1:0-2716 GCA_963580905.1 Dehalococcoidia bacterium
GAGGACGACGACCCAGGGCTTGCGAGCACGACGGGTGTAAAGGCCACCGGCACGATAGACGTCTCGGAGTTTCGGAGGCATTTGTCGTATCTGGCAGAGGGGGGATGGAACGCCGTCTCCACCACAGCGGTTGTGGACTGGCTTGCGGGTCGTGGCGAGCTTCCTGATCGCGCCGTTGCACTTCACTTCGATAACGGCTGGCTGGACACAAGGACCATCACCTTGCCGATCATGGAGGAGTACGGTCTCAAGGGCACCTGCTACGTCATTAGCGAAGGAACGGAGGCCGCGTCGAACGGCACAATTGCTGCAATACACACGTCAACTGAGGGTGCCGTTAGCAATCCCTGCATAACCTGGAAGCAGGCGGAGGAGCTGCTTACGGCAGGATGGGAGATCGGCGCACACACGGCCACCCATCCGAGACTGGCCGAGCTGCTTGCGAAGCAGGGCGTGAAAGCCGTTGCAGAGGAGATTGAGGACTCGAATCGAGCATACGCGAGTGCCCTGGGGTTTGTTCCAAGCCACTTCGCGTATCCGAGCGGGTCTCGGGACGAAAAAACCGACGCCATACTAGGGCCGCACTACCAGTCGTTGAGGTTATGGCACTTTAGTCGTCCCCAGGTCTGGTCCTTCACCGATGAAACAACATCGCCGATGGCTCTGGACTGCCAGAACGTGGACAACACGGTCGCGTTCGAGGATTTCAAACGCATCTTTGACGAGGCTCTGGCAGACTAGCGGCTAGTCAGAGTCGGCATCGAGGGGGCGCATGGCGCGCCAGTCTCGCAGGATTTGGTCGTCATGAGGGAATGGTAGCGAGGGCAGATCCGAGATCGGGAAGGTGGCGGCCTCGTCTGCGTCGTGACCGGGAGCGAGGCTTCCTCCGATCACCTCTGCCGAGTAGACGGCCAGGATAATCGGAGAGCCGGTTTCGGAGTATACGCCCACGAGCCCGGTGATACTAACATCAAGCCCCGTCTCCTCCTGCATCTCCCTGGCTGCCGCGTCCTCGACAAACTCTCCCCTGTCGACGAAACCGGATGGGAACGCCCACCGGCCCCGTTCCGGTTCGACTCCCCTCTTCACGAGCACCAGGCCGCCGTCGAGCATGACGAGTACGGCTGCGGCGACCTTTGGATCCTGAAACGCGATGAAACCGCATGCCGGGCAGGCGCGTCGGACCTTGCGCTCGATGGTCCTGTCGACCATCTCGCCCCCGCAACGCTGGCAATAGTTGATGTCGGCTCGCACTCGGTCACCTGCTGTAGTAAGGAAAGGGTACAGGGTTACGAGTTTGGGGTACAGGGTTGGCGTCTGCTACCGGTGATATACTCGCCGCTATCGGCCCAATCGATCGACAAGCGGCAGGAGAGAAGCATGTCCAACGACCCGAGCGGTCAACGCCACCGAGACATGGGCAGATTGCAGACCGGGGCAGCCGCCGAGAATGCCGTCATAGGGGCGCTCTGTTGCTGCACGTTATCTTCTTCCCGTTTTGGCTCCCCATCTATCTGTGGAAGAGATCAAGACAAAATCGTGAGATGTCTCGACTCGCCATCGAGCTGATCCACCAAAATCCACTTACCACACCGAAAGAGATCGCCCTGAAGTGGGCCATCAGCCACCGGAAACAGTATCGTTTCGGCGAACTTGATCCCAAGCTCCCGAAGCTAGAGCAGCGATTCGGCAAGACTGTGGCTCGTCTCAAACGAGACGCATCCTAGTCGTGAAAATGTTCAGGCGTCGACGAAATCATGTGATGGAGACCCCGATGGATGCCAAGTGGGTAAGCATGGGACGGAATTTCGCAAGACTGCCGATTCTCGTTCTCGTGGCTCTGACCGCGACCGTCGGAGTGGCTTGCGGGCAGTCTGATCCCGAGCCGACATCCACTCCGTTCGCCACGGCCACCACCATTCCCGCTCCCGAGCCGTCTCCGGAGCCCGCCCAGACCACAATAGCCGCTATCCCAGCCTAGCCCATCTACGTGGTTGCACAAGACGATCTGCCCCGAATGATCCTGACTCCACCTGACGTCTCCCTGGCTATCCCTGAGATCCGCAAGCAGATCGAAGACATGGAAAAACTGTCTGGTGGCGGTCTTTCGACGGGGCGAGCCTTTATAGACAACGACGATGCGGCTCAGAACAGCGCAGATCTTCTCGACACCGCGGCCAGCCTGGCTGAGAGGGGCCTCATCATCGCGGACAGGGACAATTTCTCGATGCCTTAGCACTAGATGTAATAGATGAAGAGCCAGCAGGTCCATTCCAGGTTTTCACAAGGGTCCAGCTATTGGATACTGCCGAATCGGCCTCTGAATGGCTCGAGCGCTCATTCCAAGCCACTCGTGATTCCGTCGGTCAGACCCGAGACCGAGTCACGCTGATAGATGTCACAGAGACACCTGCTCCGGATCTGGGCGACATGGCCTTGATTCTGCGGAATATTGCCTCGTTTTCGGGACCTCCCAGCATCGACGTCGTCACACTTTCCCTTCGGTGGCGTCGTGGACCAATTGTCGCGGTAGTTCAGGTGGATACGGTCAACAGCAAAGCCTACACCAGCGCCGTTCTGCAACTCGCACTGACCATGGACGCCCGGATCAATGGCGTCCTCACGGGTGCGCAATAACCGGCTTGGCTCTGAACTCGCCGCCCCGCCTGCGTTGACCGGTGTCTGACACCGTCTCTATAATTGATAATCGCATCAC
>CAUZNX010000371.1:0-2715 GCA_963580905.1 Dehalococcoidia bacterium
TGGGAACCCACCCACCACAGGAGGGCGCTGGGACGCTCTACTTCGAACCTCAGTTCAAAGTTTCCCCTGCGGTGGTAATAACGCCACAGGGCAAGGGGCTCCATGTCCTCGATGACTTCGACCAGCATGTAATACCCATTGGTATCGTCGAGGAGGACAAAACCTTCCCCTCAGAATGCACGATTGTAATGTTCGACGGCGGCGAGCTGGTCCAGCCTGAGCATTGTACCTTTTCCTTCCTCGCCTTCGGGCTTAGAGCATGAGGAGTTGTCACTAGATGCCCTTCGTTAACATCTCACGCCCAACACATTCATCCGGGGGCGGCTCCGCAGGCCCAGAGGGTCCGCCCGGTCCTGAGGGACCAGCTGCCGATCTAAGTGCGTATGCAGAGACGGCTTACGTCGACACGCAGGACGAGGGCTTGCAGGTCCAGATTGATGCACTCAGGGATCTCCATCCCGGTAGCGCAGATCGCACCTATCGCTTCAATTCGTTTACGGGGGCGACGCCCTCAATAGGCGGGGAACTAAACAGCGATTCCGCTACGCCAGCGGACATCACCCAGATCAGGATGGCGGAGGCGGACCTTTACAGCAACACTTCGCACACGCCAGCCCTTGGCGATTACCTATATCTGATGCCCCTAGCGGGGAATGGTGACGAGATTGGGCTTGAGTTCCGCTACCTGGTGACACGACCGGGCACGGTTGGGGACATTCAGGTCAGCACCATTGGGTCGGCTGGGGAATATACGTTCAGCCAGAACGAGGCAGTGAAGGTGGTCACCTACCAAGTCCACGGTGGCGAGCAAAAACTACGCATCGCTGCGCTGGAGAAAGCAGTTGCCGAGTTGAAAGAAGAACTCCCTGATACCGCCGACGCTGTATGGCCCGGTCCGATTGAGGTGCCTGATGGCCTATAGAAGCTTAAGCTGGCCGACGCTGGGCCTGGGGGTTGACCTGCGCTCTGCGGTCGATAAGACTGACCTTGGCTTCGCTATCGACCTAATGAACGTGCAGTTCGGTGATCGTGGCTCCATCCTCCAGCGCAGCGGTTACGACCGTTGGAGCACCTCCGACCTCACCACGCCCGGCAACAGCGTTGATTCGTATTATGAAAGCGACGGCACGAGGCATCTCCTTGTAGGCGCAGGCGGGAACGTGGGCGAGACAATCGGTGATGTGGGTGAGATCGTCGCTTACAACATGGCCGGTGCTGCGAGTGACACCATCAGCACACTTCCCACGGGCGCACCTTTCGATTCGACTCGCTTCGGCGCACCGGAAACCGAGGAGACTTACCTAGGTAACGGCTTCGGTGAGATGATTAAGTACGACGGAACGTCCTTCACGGCCCTCCCAGATAACCCTTCTCCCGGCGCCCTCGCCGTGACAACCAACTCTAACCGCCTCGTCGCTACCGCCTTCCGCACGGAAGATGGGGGGCCAGAGGGTAGTCCTACTACCAACCCTTCGACGGTCTGGTTCTCCGACCCCGGCGCTCCCGATACCTGGAGCGCGGGCAACTATGTCCAGCTTCATCCCGGCGACGGCGAGCAGATCCAAGCTGCTATCGCTTGGGGCTCGTATATAATCATCTTCAAGGAAAGCAAGTTCTTCGTCTTCACTGGCGAAACTACGTCTGACGCTGGCACACCAGTCTTCAACTACTACGTTGTCGATACCGGCCATGGCGCTGCCTCCCCCAACGGAGTGAGTGCCAACGAGCACGGCGTGGTCTTCTGGGACCGAGGCGACGGCCTGATGATTACACAGGGCGGGCAGCCGAAGGCCCTTTCCGAGCGGATTAACCCGGTCTTCCGTTCCTCAACGCACACGTTCTGGAAGGGCGGACATCTCAACTGGGAGGGTGTAGGCCAGATTGCGGTGAACACACTCGCTGAGCGCGTGTATATCAACTTCCCGGTTGGCGACGACGATCCCCTGGTTAACAACCGAACGCTCGTTTACGACATGCTCGAAGGCTGGTGGACAATCTTTGATGTCAAGGCTCAAGATATGGTGGCCCACTCGTCCCAGGAATCCGCCAAGCCGCTCCCCTACTTCGTCCAGGGTCTAGGCGTCTATGACTCGGACGGCACTCAACTCAACGACGACGGGGTTGCGATCACAAGCCGCTGGTCCTCTGGCTGGAACCAATTTGACTCTCCTAACGAGAAGAAGATCCGCCAAGCAAAGATCTGGGGCACCGGCCATCTCACCTTTGCGATCGGCGCGGACTACAAGGTAGTTGGCGACGACGTTGATGTCGATCTTGGCGTCCTAGGCTTTGAGCCACCCATGTGGGCAGACGGGACCAACCCGGCCTGGATCTGGGGGGATGGGACGGACCCCACCAACCTTTGGGGTCCCCTCGTAGAAGTCGGGGCGATTACGGGCGCTACGGTGCGACCCGGCGCAATCCAAGGAACATATCTGAGATGCGAGTTCGTGAACAGGACAGCCGACTCGGGCTGGGGCTTGCACGCCATCGACTTGCACGAAGCGACAGTCAGGCAGCCCTCAGTCGCTGTGGCCGACGCCGGAACCACCTAATGAAGGAAGATAAAACGTGGCAATAGACCTTGATTACCCGCTAATCGCAGGAACTTATCAGAACGTCAACGATGTCAGCGGCGACATCACGGGTGTCTCTCGTGACATTACGGCGACTCGACAGACGATTTCCTCTGGCACCATCTCCAGCCTTACCGGC
>CAUZNX010000372.1:0-2714 GCA_963580905.1 Dehalococcoidia bacterium
AAAATACGGCTACTCTGGCAACCTGTTTATCTACACTGGGCCTCTGGACCCGACCTGGACAGGGCCACAACCCGGAACGTCAGACACCGACGATCTCCTTACATGGGAAGAATTGGGGACACTCAGGGAAGCAGGGTGGGGCATTGGATCTCACACCTCATCCCACCCCGACCTATCTGCGCTGAGTATCAAGAATCCGTCGGGCGAAATGTTGCGGGAGGAGTTGGACAGGTGCAACGACGCGATCGAGCGGCACCTTGGCTTCTTCCCCAAAGACTTCGCCTTTACCTCGACTACGTGGAGTAGCGCGGCTGAGGCCGAGGTCATGAAACGCTACCGTTTCGGACGCCTGTGGATAATCGGAGCGGAGTACAAGGCCGACGGCGAGCCGATCAGGTACGCTGACCTTGTGGGCATTCCAGGGCCAGACGAGTCTGACGGCGGTCCACCTTCTGCGGCCAGGTACATCACCATGGAATCGCATCCGTACAGACTGCCATCGATGGAGCTACAGCAACTGGTCCACGAGCCGGCTGCATTCCGAAGGTACCTGGAAGGCGCGTTGGTCTAGTAGCGCACGACCAGCAAGACCCTACTTCGCATTGACGCCCGTCACCCCACGGCGGTATTATTAAGCAAGTAAGCACTGGGGACATGGAGGGCGGAAAATGCCGTTCCGAGTCGGACCTACCGAGCTAATAATCATCCTCGTTGTCGTCATGATCATCTTCGGTGTTGGCCGCTTGCCTGAAATAGGCGGCGCGATGGGCAAGGCGATACGCGAGTTCCGGTCCACCGTGTCAGGCAAAGACGATGACTCGGAGGACCAAGAGGCCGTTGAAGCGGGCACCGAGGGCGGGAAGAAGACTTAGGCCCGTCCGCTTAGTAACATCCAAGTGAGCTTTCAAGGCCTCGGCATCCACCGGGGCCTTTTTGTTTGTGGAATTTCCAGAGGACCCGGTGCCGTAGAACAGGTCATACGGCCAGAGGGAACTCAAAAGCGCGACAGACCTGCCGTCTCACCCTGAGCGGATTCGAAGGGTCTGGGGACGCGGGGTCCCCGTTTCGGCGGCATCATGGCTGCGTGGCCCTCGCTCCAGATACCTCATCGGGGCATCCTCACCATGGCATTTGGGTCGGAGCCCATTTCCAACCCCGAGACCCAACACCTAAGGCCCGCCCTATTGTTTCGTGTCCAACTCCAAGCCCTTTTCGATGGCACGTCGACGCTGACGACCGCCGAGCTTGGCCAACCACACGCCCGCCTCGTAGAGGACGATTATGGGCAGCGCCACGAAAGTCTGGTTGACGGGGTCGAACGTGGGCGTAATGATGGCGCCCAGGACGAACGCGACGACGACCGCGTACCGTCGCTGGCTCTTCAGAAACTCGTGGCTGACGACGCCGATACGCGACAAGAAAAAGAGCACAACCGGCGTCTCAAACACGACCCCCATCCAGAACAGCAGTGAGATCATCAGGTTGGCATAGTTGCCGATCCGGATGTAGGGCGTGGCTATCTCGCTCCCAAAGCTGAGCAGGAAGCTGACCGCGGGTGGGAAGAGAATTCGGTACCCGAAGCCCGCACCGAGTGCGAAGGAGAGCATGCTCACAGGCAGCAGCGTATACAGATAGCGCCTCTCGCCGGGGCTGAGGCCTGGGGCTACGAACATCACTAGCTGAAACAGGATGAACGGCGTCGAGATGGCCAGCCCTGACAGCAGTGACACCTTCATCGCTATTCCGAGAAATTCGGTCAGCTCGGTGTATATGGGCTGGCCCTCGGGTACACCGGCAAACCCCTGAGCTGGAACCATGAGAAACTTGAGAATCTGCTGATGGAACACAAAGGACACGCCCGTGGCAACGGCCACGAAGATGGCCGACGTGGTCATTCTGCGGCGGAGTTCGAGCAGGTGCTGGCTAATCGAAAGCGCCGTGTCGCTCATTTCGTGTTTCGCTCTGTTGAGGCTGTGGGCTCGGATCCGTCACTGTCAGGCTGCTCATTGAGACCGACCGGTCGTTCCGACTCAGCACCGCTATTGAACGCAACAGGTCCGTCGGCGGGCTTATCTTGTTCCTGCTGCGCCTCTGGGCCAGACCCGTCAGCACCACTCCCCTTGTCGGGTCCTGCCGGTAACTTCGGCTCCGCGCCACTCCTGAATGCAACGGGCTCGTCGACGGGCGCTTTGGCCGCGTCTGGATCTGTCTTTATCGAAGAGGGGCCTGCCACGGTTCGACGCCATTCCGGAATCTGCGACGTGTCCTCCTCGTCGAGCATCATCTCGGGCAGGCTCTCGGCCATGCGCCGAACCTCCCTGGTCGCCTTGCCGAGCATCCGGGCGGCCTCGGTCATACGTTTGGGGCCAAGGACGATGAACGCCACCAGCAGCACCACGACGATCTCAATGGAGCCCATTCCCAGGAAGTTCACGGGGTATGCGCCTCCAATCGTTGTGACAGGACGCAGTCGACACACTCAGGTGAAGGTCGCCAGCCGCTCCTAAGCTGCGAGCGAGCGGGAAAACCATCTAGCAGTGTCATGACCTCGCACAGTGGAAGGCCAACGACGTTGAGATAGCAGCCTTCAACCGACTCCGCCAGGCCAGCGCTCTTGTCCTGCACTGCGTAGGCTCCAGCCTTGTCCATGGGGTTCTCAAGAGCGATGTAATCAAGCAGTTCTGCATCTGAGATCGGGCGAATGGTGACGCGGC
>CAUZNX010000373.1:0-2711 GCA_963580905.1 Dehalococcoidia bacterium
CAGGGACCGCCTGTTGTAGATCGTTCGAGCAAGCTCGTTGATGTTCTTGTAGCGCAGTAGGAGGGGCCCCAGGGAGTTGTAGAGGCCATACATGGCCAGTAGGATCAATCCGATACCCGCTGCGAAAATGATAACGCCTTCCATGTGCCAGGGGAGCAAGTCGGGTGTATTCAGCGACAGGAGGTTCTTTGCGACGAATGCGAGTCCAATCGCACACACGCCGATCCCGAGCCCGCCTATAAGCACCCACCGCTTTATGCCCAAGCCGATGCGCATCAGCCTGAGGAACAACGCCCAGCCGGAGATCTCGGTTGCCGAGCTGTCCCGACTCTGCCCTTTCGGGAGACCGTTCGCCAACTTGGTTACCTCATCGAATCCAGCTTGTCTTTGAGTAGCGTTGTGACAAGCTTGGGATTTGCCTGGCCGCGGGTGATTTTCATCACCTGGCCCACCAGGAACTTGATCGCGGTCTCTTTGCCGCCCAGGTAGTCGGCCACGGGACCGGGGTTGCTGGCTACCGCCTCTTCGATGGCGGGAGTCATGGAGTCCGCGTCACTGATCTGCGCCATTCCGTCCTTTTCGGCAATTTGACCTGGCGCGTCCCCAGTGGCGTACATTTTTTCGAAGACCGTCTTCGCCATCACCGTACTAAGCACACCAGAATCGATCATGTCCAATAGCTCGGCCAGGTGCGCAGGGTCGACGCCACCTTCCACAGCGGGTTCGCCCGGCGCGTTGTCCAGCCGTGCGAGCTCGGTCAATGTCCAGTTCCCGATCGCCTTGGCACGCTTTTGTTGTGCGGTACCCGTGACCGGCGAGGAGTCCAGCGCAGCCTCGAAAAAATCGGCGGTCGTCTTAGATACGACTAGGAGCCCGGCGTCGTAGTCTGAGAGACCGAGCGTTTCCATGTACCGCGTCTTCTTGGCCAGAGGCAGCTCTGGAAGATTGTTTCGGATCCCGTCGACCAGGGCGCGATCGATCGCTAGCGGGGGCAGGTCGGGCTCCGGGAAGTACCGGTAGTCGGAAGCATATTCTTTGGAGCGTTGGGAGACAGTTATCTCTTTGTCGTTTATCCAACCTCGAGTCTCCTGCACGATGCGCACGCCGTCCTTGGCGAGTGCTGTTTGACGGATGATCTCGAATTCCAGCGCACCGAACACCGAGCGGAAGCTGTTCATGTTCTTTACTTCGACTTTGGAGCCAAGCTCCTGGTCACCGACTGGACGGATGCTGATGTTCGCGTCGCAACGGAAATTGCCCTCTTCCATGTTCGCGGTGCTTACGCCGATAGTTCGCAAAATTGTGTGCAGTGATGTCAGATAAGCGCGGGCCTCGGCGGGCGAGCCGATGTCGGGCTCGGTCACGATCTCCATGAGCGGGACCCCCGCCCTATTCGCGTCCAGCAGGGTGTAGGAATCCCCAGATCCGTTGCGGTGAAGCAGCCTCGCCGTGTCCTCCTCCAGGTGCACCCGGTTGATGTGCACCGTCGTCTCGACGCCGTCAGTGGTGACATCGAGATGCCCGTTGGAGGCGACAGGCTGGTCGAACTGAGATATTTGATACCCCTTCATCAGGTCGGGGTAGGGGTAGTTCTTGCGATCGAATTTCGTATAGGCACCGATGGAGCATCCCAACGCCAGACCCGTAGCAATAACCAGTTCCACCGCGCGACGGTTTATCACGGGGAGGACGCCGGGCATGCCGAGGCACACTTCGCAGACCGTGGTGTTGGGATCGGCGTCCTGATACCCGGAGACGCACGAACAGAACATTTTGCTGGCGGTCAGCAGCTGGCTGTGGACCTCCAGACCGATAACCGCTTCGTAGTCAGTCAATAGAGAGCCCGCCTGAGGAATCGTTTGAACCAATGGATACTATACCACTACACTATTTAATTACTAAAGCAGCCACCAAGTCGGGCCATGCGCCCTTACCGATCAGAGGCACGAATCGGCAGCCCCCCATGGTCCAGACCGAATAGGAGTCGTCTGTCCGCGTCACCTTCATCAGTTCCTGGTTTTCGCGGGAACCGACTGGGACGACGAGCCTACCCCCTGGTACGAGTTGGCCGATGAGTTCCATGGGCAATCGGGGGGCGCCGGCCGCGACAATGATGGCATCGTATGGTGCGCCCTGCTGCCATCCCAATTCATCGGTCGCCTCGACCACTTCGACCGCGTGGAAGCCGCCATTTTGCAGCCTCACGCGGGCATCGTTTGCCAGTGACCCGACGCGCTCGACTGAAATCACTGTGTCCGCGAGCTCTGATATCAGGGCGGCCTGGTAGCCGCTGCCCGTGCCCAGTTCCAGTACCCGGTCTGTGCGCCTCAGTTCCAACGCGTCGATCATCAACACCACGATGAGAGGCTGGGATATCGTCTGTCCCTGGCCGATTGGCAGGGGTGTGTCCTCGTAGGCGAGGTGGATACTCTCTGCTGGCACAAACATCTCACGAGGGACTCGTTCGATGGCGCTGATCAGAGGCTCGTCAGACACCTCAGCCCTGATGCCGGTGAGTAGTCGACGCTTGGCGCTATTCAGGTCTACAACCTCCGGCCGACAATGCGGTCCAACACGCCCTTCATGGGCTCCGCTGTCGTTGAGCCCGTAGTATCCGCGATGGTACAATATCGTTGCGCCTGTGTGGTCTTTTACTCTCTTTGGGGCAGATACCCACGCAGGTCTCTGGGCCGTGGAGCAAACTGCATGAG
>CAUZNX010000374.1:0-2709 GCA_963580905.1 Dehalococcoidia bacterium
TATGGCCTTACCCCTCCCCTTCAAAGCTTCGACGCTGGCGCAGCATCGCACGCTGCGCGCATTTCGCAATCACGATTATCGTCTCCTGTGGCCAGCGAATCTGCTTTCCTACTCCTCTCGATGGATGCAGATGACCATACTGGGCTGGCTAGTGCTCCAGCTTACCGACTCTCCGTGGCTCGTCGCTCTCGTCGGCTTTTTCGGCATGGTGCCAATGCTGGTACTCGGTCTGGTCGGGGGTCTGCTGGCCGACCGGGGGAATCGCAAGGCTGTCATCCTCTCAACCCAGGTCGCGGGACTCATCGCATCGACCGCGATGCTCGTCCTCCTAGCGACCGGCTCAGAGGAGTTCTGGCACGCCTACGTCGTAGTGGGTATTGCAGGGACAGCCTGGGCACTGGAAATGCCATCGCGCAGATCAGCTATCCACGACCTGCTCGGTAGTTCTGGGATGACTAATGGAATCGCGCTGGACTCGGTCGCGATGTCTACTAGTAGGATGATCGGCCCCGCCCTGGCCGGGCTGCTGATCTCGACGACCGGGTTCGTCGGAGCGTACTCGGCAGTCGTGCTCACATATTTTGCTGCGGTAGTGCTCCTGTGGCGGTTTACGCTGGCGTCCTCGCCACGCGAAGGGCGCGCCTCGGCCAGTCTCACGAAAGACCTGGTGGAGGGGGTCCGCTATGTGTGGGGCCATGCAGCCTTGAGAGCGACGATAACTGTGACGGTGTTGATGAACCTGCTGATGTTCCCGTACCAGCACATGGTGCCGGTGATTTCGAGGGATGTCCTGAATGTCGGGCCAGGACCTATGGGGGTACTCATGGCAGGGGCCGGCCTAGGCGCCATGATCGGGGCGATCCTGGTGGCGTCGGCGACGAACATCCAGCACCACGGACGGTTGTACATCGGCGGGTCGACGTTGTCCTTTGTGGCTCTGCTTCTGTTTGCCGCTTCCCAGTGGTACTCGCTATCCCTTCCGGCACTCGTCCTGTTGGGCCTTGGAACGGCAGGGTTCAGCACAATGCAGGCGTCCATCGTGATGTTGGTCGCCCGCAGGGACGTAAGGGGAAAGGCACTCGGCGTGGTGAGCCTGGCAATTGGCACGAGTCCAATCGGGGCACTGATCGAAGGGGCAGTCGCAGATTGGCAGGGTCCTGGTTTCGCTCTGGGTCTCAACGCTGCGGCCGGTCTGGTTTGCATGGCGCTAGTCGCGACGCTGTTGCCAGTACTGCGAAGGCCAATGACCCCCGACATCGGCGCTGGTGCTGCGCACGCTAAGTAGGGGTGCTGCGCATAGGTGGGCGCGGGGTGGTACTGGCCGACCGAGGGAACCACATCCGGGGTTGGTCCAATATCGCAGGCGTGGGCGTATGATAGTGTCCGACTCGCACTTGGCGGGCGCAGCACCGAATTTCACTGCGGGAGCCCCTTAGCTGAGAGCCAAACGAGTACCGATCCCCAATACCTTTCGGGCGTTTCACAACCCCAACTATCGGCTCCTGTGGCCGGCGAACTTCGTTGCGTACGCGAGTCGCTGGATGCAGATGACCCTCCTGGCGTGGTTCGTACTGGAACGCACCGACTCGGCATGGCTCGTGGCGCTGGTGGGGTTCTTCGGCATGGCTCCGATGTTCCTGCTGGGGATGGTGGGAGGTGTGCTGGCGGACAGAGCCGACAGGCGCCGACTACTGCTGATCACCCAAGCGGCCAGCTTTGCGTCCGTGCTTGTAATGGCGGCGTTGCTTCATACGGACCTCGTAAGCTACTGGCACGCGTATCCTTCGGTAGTGATCGTCGGAACGGCGTGGGCCCTGGACATGCCATCTCGACGATCAATGATCCATGACATGCTCGGACGGGACGGGGTCACCAACGCTGTAGCCCTAGACTCGGTGGGCATGTCTTCCAGTCTCATGCTCGGGCCGGCGCTGGCCGGAGCCATGATCACGGTGATCGGGGTCTCAGACGGCTATATAGCGGTAGTTGCTCTGTACCTGATCTCGCTCACCCTACTTTCGCGCCTGCGGGTTGCGCCGGTTCGCCGTGATCCGGTTGCCCGTACCCGCCTGCTCCAAGAGCTTACTGTGGGCCTCCGCTATGTCGCGGGCCAACCGCTACTGAGGGCGATGGTCTTGATAACGGTCGTCATGAATTTGCTCTCGTTTTCCTACGTTAACATCGTGCCGGTCATCGCCAGGGATGTGCTGGAGGTGGGGCCGGGTCTCATGGGCATGCTATTGGCTGCCCCGGGGCTGGGTTCGGTGATCGGAGCCGTCATCGTCGCCTCGACGGTCACCATCGCCCGCCCCGGACGGATATTCGTCGCAGGCTCTCTACTGACATTCTTCGGACTCGCACTGTTCTCGGTGTCGAACTGGTACGGGTTGTCCCTGGCGATTCTGGTGATGATGGGGCTGGGTGCAGCGGGGTTCGGCACTATGCAAGCGTCGATGACGATGCTCGTTGCCCACGAGGACATGAGAGGGAAGGCGCTCGGTGTCGTAAGTCTGGCGATAGGCGCCGGCCCGTTTGGGGCCCTGTTAATCGGGGCGACCGCCAGTCTCATGGGACCCAGTGTCGCCCTAACGGTCAACGCGATAGTCGGCGCGACCTGTGTCCTGCTGGTTGCACTGCTGATGCCACCACTCATGCGGCCAATAGGCGAATCCTCCTCTCGTTAGGTGTGTTCACGGGGTTGAATAGGGC
>CAUZNX010000375.1:0-2704 GCA_963580905.1 Dehalococcoidia bacterium
CCATGATCGAGGCAGTCACAAAAAATGGATGATGTGGCTGTGATGGCGGGGTAGGGACATTGAGGGTACGTTTTGGTGTGGATGACTAGGCCGGGCGGGGTGGCTCTTGTCGCGGTGGCGATCATCTCTATGGCGTGCTCCGGGGGAGACGTGCCGGGGGCTCAATCCGGAGCGGGGCCTGATTCAACGGCAACGGCGGTTCCGACAGCCTCCGCTGCCCCGACAGCTGTGGCAAACCCCGCGCCTATCGCCGACGCAATTCCATCCCCTACCGCCACTCCGTTTACCCCTCCGCCGACTGTGTACACGCCTCCCGTTAGCTCGCAGTCGCCGGGGACTCCCACGCCCGTATCGCCGACACCGACCCCGACCCCGGCGCCGTCTCCAGCCCGGCTGAACGTATCGAACGGCGTACGTGACTGCAAAACTCTTGGCCTGTCCGGCCCGTGGTTGTCGATCGGCTCAACTAACTTGGCATCGCTGCCGACGTTGTCGGCGTCAACCAGGTCACAACGGACCTGCCGCAGTGCGCACACCTGAGTTCGATACCTCGTTCGACTGGGATATGACCCGAGGGTTGGGAGCGACGATCGAGGCGCCGGTGGTCAGCGGCGCCGAAGAGAACTTACTTCGATACCCGGGCGACCCATATGGGGCGGAGAACATTTTCGTGCATGAATTCGCCCAGACGTTGTTCGAGTATGGCCTCGTGGCCGCGGATAAACGGACACTCAATCCGAATACGTCTCTCCTGAGGGTTTACTGGACCGATGGTGGACAACTGTTGACCGCGTGGCTGGCCGTGCATGACAGCGCGATCGAATCAGGACGCTGGGCAGGAGAACGTACGCCGCCACCAACTGGACGGAACTGTGGGCTACCGCGCCGCAGGCATGGTTCGGGGTGCTGAATCGGCCACAGGAATATGCGTTCGAAAGCACCAGGAAAGGGTTGACGGGGTTCGACTCGGCGGTCGCCGAGGTGTTCGCGACCGTCTATCCAGGTGACTGGACTCCCGTTTCGCCTTAGTCTGTCGTTTACGCGCGGTTCACGGAAGTGTAGACGCGCCCCCGGACACCATCAGAGCAGGCAAATTGAGGAGCAGCGACATGCGACCTAACGTCATCAGGCAGAAGCTGGATGCTGGAGAACCGACCCTGAGCACGCATGTCCACGGCGTGTGGCCGTCGGAGATCGAGGCGCTAGGCCACACCGGGCTTTACGACTACGTGGAGTTCGTGGCGGAGTACGGCCCGTCCGACCTTCACGACCTTGACAACATGTGTCGTGCGGCCGAGCTATACAACATGGGCTCGATGATCAAGATCGACCAGAGCCTCATGCCATTCCTCGCACAGCGGGGCATCGGAGCCGGGTACGGCAGCGTTCTGTTCACGGACGTTCGTAACATGGACGAGGTTAACGACTGCATACGCGCCGCACAGCCGGACCACCCGGACTACGGCGGCACGTACGGCGTCGCCACACGACGCAACTCTTACATGGGCTACGGAGGCTCGCAGGAGTACGTCGAGTCGGTTGGCGACACGGTGCTGGCCTTCATGATCGAGAAGAAGGGCGCGGTCGACCACCTTGAGGAGATCCTGTCTCTGAAGAAGGTCGAGATGGTCCAGTGGGGCGGCGCTGACTTCTCCATGAACATCGGACAGCCCCGGAACATGAGCCACCCGGACGTGGTCGCCGCCAAGAAAAAAACGTTCGAGGTTGCCATCAAAATGGGTGTGCCGCCGAGGGCCGAGATCGGGACAGCGGATGAGGCGAAGGAGTACCTGGACATGGGCGTCCGGCACTTCTCGGTCGGCACGGACATCACGATCCTGCACGACTACTGGAAGCGTGAGGGTGACGGAATCCGAAAGGCGCTTGGCGGAAGCTAGGCGCTTGGGCGCGAAGCCTCCTCCCTCGGGGAGGAGGCTGGAGGTGGCTCGCGTTTTGCGATCACGCCGTTGTTGCCGAATGCCCGCCCTTCGAGAGCCTCAGGGTAGGTTTGGGTACTTGTCTTATTGTTGAGTTTGATGACTCATCTCAGAGTCAGGCTGGATGCGAGAGCATATGCGTGGGTCCCGTGGGCTGAGCCGGTCGAGCGTGTCGTCACGGTGTTGCGACGCGCCGATTCACCCGCGACCATGCTTTGTTCACGATTACCCATGAGAAATCCCGGAGGTTCGGAATGCCTGAGATGACGTCGTTCGAGCACGGTGCACCTTGTTGGACCGATCTCTCTACGAATGAGCCTGCTCGCGCCAAGAATTTTTACTCGACGTTGTTCGGCTGGACCTATCAGGACAACGATATGGGCGGCGGGAATTACTACTCGATGGCCCGTTTGGAGGGCCGGGACGCGGCGGCGATATACGGCCAGGGCGAAGCCGAGGTCGAACAGGGTGTCGCTCCGCGCTGGAGTACCTACATCAACGTCGATGACGTCGACGCGGCTGCGGCAAAGGTCGTACCCGCCGGTGGCACGCTGATGATGCAACCGTTTGATGTGATGGGCATCGGTCGGATGGCGCTGATGTTCGATCCCACGGGTGCGGTTGTAGCGTTGTGGCAGTTCACGGGACACGCGGGTGCCCGGGTCGTGAACGAGCCGGGTGCGATGACCTGGCATGAGCTATCGACCCGTGACACGGATGTCGCGGGTAAGTTTTACGAGGAGCTACTGGGCTGGCACTCGCACAGT
>CAUZNX010000376.1:0-2688 GCA_963580905.1 Dehalococcoidia bacterium
CGGTAATCCACGCACATTGATCGGGCTTGGATTGTGGGGCCGAGAGAGGACTTGAGCAACTGGTCATCCACAGCGCCAGGGTCATCCATAGTAGGCGACCCCGGTTCGTTCTGTCCGTCATAGCTGGTGCTCCTAGCTAGTGTGAATGTGGGTACTGGTCCTGCAAGGGGACGCACGGCTTCGACACCGTGCGCCCCGGTCCTCTTAGCGCAGCGTTGCATCCTCTCCACACGCATCGCAGATCAGTGAGTCGTCATCCAGATCAATGGGATAGTGGGAGTCTTCCCCGTCCGCTACCCAGTCGCCGTCACCGTCGACCAAGTAGTTCATAATAACCTTGGCCGTTGCCGTGAACCGATCGCTGGTGCAGTCGGGATCGTCGCAGGTGATCGGGTACGGGGCGCCCAGAATCTCCTGCACCGTGCCGGACAGCCTGCATACCTCGCACCGCGCCTTGGCCTCTTCGGTGAACCGGAAGCCGTGCCCGTTGCCAGCGCCATCGTCGGTCCAGATTATGTACGCGCTCGTAAATATCTGGAACGGTCCCAAGCTGCCGCATCCCGTGCATTTGCGACCAGCTAGGCAGTTCTCGTTCCTCAGTGGGAAACGTCGGCTCGACCCCTTCTTCTCACTCATGATCGCCCCCTCTTCCTGTTCGCGCTCCTCTTGCGCAGGTACACACCCAGGTCCGCGATGACGATGCAGCAGACAACGCCGCCTACCCAACCAACAGCCAGCATCAGCACTAGGTCGTAGATGTCAGTACTCATGATTCATCCTCCTCGTCGTAGTCAGTGTCAATGTCATCTGGGTAATCGTGGTCTGGCTCTTCGTCGTAATGGCTGCTGTACTCCTCGCTCCCGCACTTCGGGCACGGCCACTGCTCCGGTCCAGATTTATTGTTCATCTCCGCCCTGCCGCAGCCGAGGCAAATATGATCCATGCAAGCCATCAGCCTTCCCCCTCTGCGGACCGGACCGGATCAAGCGGCACACCAAGGTATGCGCCCTGGCCCCTAAGCCACTGCAAGAACTCGCTGCGCTGCTCCAAGCTCATTTCCTTCCATGAGGACTGGGCGTCACCGAGCGGCACTCCCTCGGCCTGTGGTCGCGGGTCTGGGTCCGCGATCTCAACCGTCCGCGAGCGATGCGCTCCGACTCGCTGCTCCCCAGGCACGGGGACAGTCACGCACCAAATCGGCTCCAGCTCGTCGTTGCCAGTGTAGTAGAGCCCGATGATCCAACCCCAGCATCCACACGATGCCCACTCACCGTCGAGCCCCGTCACCCATAGCTCCACACCTGGGCCTTCCTCGTCACGAACCCACGCCTCGCAGCCGCCTCCGGTGTGCGTGACCTCAAACCCGTAGTGGGATGGCGTCACAGGGCGACTCTCCGTCTCGTCCCTGAATGGGTCGCTGATCGTGTGGCCGTTCCATTCGAACGTGCCCACGTGCTTGCTCATGTTCATGATGCGTACTCCTGCTTCGGGTGGGTACTCTGGGCGGTATGTTGGGCTCGCCATCGGCTACGCCCCCTGTCGGTCAGAGAATGTCCGCATCCATTCCACCGTCAGCGCCCTCGCCTCGCGGCGGCTGACGTTGAACGCCTCCTCCACGTATGGTGAGGCTCCGAACATGTTCACTGCGCCGGACTCCCGAAGGGCGTCGAGGAACAGGTTGACTTCTCCTTGGATCTCCAATCGGAGCTGGGTGGTGACTTCGTGCATTGTGCTCATCCTACCATCCCGCGCAATTCAGCTTTCAGCTTGCGGGCAGTTTCCCCACGATAGCTCGAGGCGTTCGACAGGAAGTAGCGGACAACTGAGCGGCCAGAGTCGTATCCGTAGTCATCATCTACGCTGTTGAGGTCGCCCATAGCGTCGAGGTATGGCGCTGCGGCGTAGCTGACCTTGGCCCAGTCGGCGCTGATCTCACGGGCTATTGCCTTGACTGTGCGCGGCGTCATGTCTCCGCCCTGCCGCTTCATGTGACCTCCACTATGGAACAGTGCGCTGGACGGATGCCGGTGGACTCAATCAGCTTGTCGCACTTGTTCTCAAAGAAACGCTCGGCCTCCTCGTAGCCAAAGAAGATGTCTTCATACCAGTCGCCGTCTTCATACCAGCCAACTTTCCACTTTGTGATCAACTTCATGATGCGTACTCCTGCTTCGGGTGGGTGAGATGTACTCCTGTGGGCTAGACTGAAGCGTCCATCCACAAAGGGAGCCGGGGAATCGAACCCCGGCTGATCCAGGCTCCCTCTTACCAGACCTCCCTGTGCGTGAATAGTTGCGTGTCCTCGTCATCGCCTTCGGCGGCTTCGGCGGCTGCGTATCCGTTCGTCTGGATTAGGACTGCCGTCTCTCCGCCGTCTTCTAACTCGGCTTCAATGGAGCCTGTCAGGTATGCGATCGCCGTGCCTAGCGGGAGCTGAGGGAACGTCGATGCGGTTATGAGGGTCGCCCTGTGCGGATCGAACTGATACACATTTCGGAGCCATCTCAGGATGCCTGGGGAGTGGATTAGTCCCGTAGACTTCAAGCGGTAGCGGTTGTCGGTGGGGTGTCTCATCGGGTCAACCCTCGTTCTGGGAGTCTGAGAACGCTTGCGTCGATGTGTCGTGAGGTCCATTGGGTTCGCCGTCCGGTAGGCAACAGGGGAAGCAAGCCCACCAGTACCATCCGG
>CAUZNX010000377.1:0-2679 GCA_963580905.1 Dehalococcoidia bacterium
AGTTCCGGGCCCATGATCAGTAGCAGGCCGAGGGCGGCCAATAGCAGGGCGAACACGAGACCTGTCGGTGGCTCCTCCTGTTTTGCAAACCAGGTGGCGGAGTATATCGCGACCGTTGTAAGGAGCGCGAAGGGTAGGACGTGGATTAGCCTTGCAGCCAGATCTGAGGTCTCGCCGCCGCCCTCTAGGTGAATAAACGCCCATACCACGTACGGCAGGAAACCAATCGCGAGCGAGACCCCCGTTGCCCTGGCCCAGTCGTGGTCCACCGTCGTTTTCCAGAACGCCACGAGCGCGAAGGGGATTACTGCCATCAGGAATAGCGCCCACACGATTATGAGTTGGGGCAGGCGGGTCGTGTTGGCGCCCACTGCACCTATACCCGACACCTGGCTGGTGAAGGAGGTCAGGTAGGGCAGCACGAGGATTAATGCAATGCCGATCACCGCCAGTGACGTGGGAAGGGTGTTCTTGATCTGGGGCAAGAGGCCAGCGCCGTGTGTGGAATATGTCTTGAGCGCGACGACCCCCACAAGGACTGCGCCAAAGACCGGCAGATCCCACATATTGGTGAAGGCTAGTCCGCCCAGCACCAGCCCCATGGAGCCGATCATTGCCGCTGGCTGGACCCACTCGCGCCACCGCTCTCGCTCCTGCGGGAAGCTGAGCGCGGGGGAGCGCAGGAAATTCCAGCACATGGCCAGGAACAGGACGACGAATGGGACAGACATCACGTGGGGGTGCAGGTCGCCCAGAATATAGCTAAAGAATGGGAACTCCTGGATGGTGTAGTCTAGGAGACCTCCATCTTGGTAGCTGCCGATGACGCGGGTCGCCCGCCACCACCACATGAATTCCTGCGGACGCCACGAATCGGTCTGGACAGGGAACTCCGCGTTCAGTCCATCTATGCCTATGCCGTCCCAGAATGCGCTCGAGCCCATGCCGTTGGCCCGCATAAACTCCAGCACGCCCTCCAGATTTGCAGCGAGCACCAGCAGGGACGCGGCGACGACACCCGCCACCAGGGCCACGCGTAACCGGCCTGAGTCGGCCCGGACCATGTTGACCACCAGCCCGAAAATACCCATTGCGCCGAGGGCGGGTATCAATGCGAGGGACAGGTTGTAGGAGATGAACGAGGGTATGGCGGTTAGCTTGCTAAGCACTCCCATCATCCAGTAACCGAAGTAGTAGTAACTGATGCCCTCGCCTCGCAGCCAGGGGTCCTCAGGTTGGCCAATTGTGGACCGGATGGTGGCGTTCAGGAACGCGAAGTCCATCGGCTGCTCGGTGTTGTTGATGAACGGATCGTAGGCGCGATAGACCACCCATCCCAGGAACACCAGGAGGAAAACGGCCTCCGTTGCTATGAGAATGGTTCGTTCCCGGACGACGAACTCCATCATCTCCTGACGGTGACTCCAGGTGAACCAGATACTCAGCCCGCCGACGACGAGCAGGATGCCTAGCACGGTGAGTTGGACGCTGGGCAGGATATGGAGGACGCTCAGCAGCCAGGAAAGGTAGCCAACTATCAGTATGCCAAGCGGCATCGCCAGGCTGAATCCTCGATCCTTGAACCGGGGGAACAGGTAGTAGGTGAGTGGGAATACCGCGAGGCCGATGACTTGCGCAGCCAGAAGCCAGATTATGACGTTCAGCATTTGACTAT
This sequence comes from Dehalococcoidia bacterium, assembly GCA_963580905.1. Lineage (GTDB taxonomy): Bacteria > Chloroflexota > Dehalococcoidia > Lucifugimonadales > CAJWER01 > CAJWER01. The sequence continues at coordinate 1,676 of CAUZNX010000377.1, forward strand.
TCTAGCCGTAAACTCGACTGAGTCCAGTCCAGGGAATACCAAAGTCTGCTAAACGCCTTTGACTTCGGGTCGCATGGCCATGACGTGCTCGGGTCCAGAGGCGCAGCAGCCCCCGATGATCTGAGCACCCATCTGACGCCATTCCCTGGCAAATTCGGCTATGCGAGCGGGGTAGTAGTCGGCGTTCTGCGCGATGTCGCGCCCCTCGCTGGGTTTGCGGTTGGTCAGTTCTGGGCGTTCCATGATAGGCCCGGTTGGGTTGTAGCCCAGGTTTGGATAGCCTCCCACGGGGCCATCGAATCCCTTCCGGATGATCGGCAATCCTGTCGAGATCGCTTCCGGGGTGCTGCACATGAGCAGGAGCGCGTCGACCGGGTGGCCTTTTAGGGCAGCCACCAAGTCGGTGAGGCTCTCGCCGTACTGCATCTTACCGTCCTCGTCGATGTGGCGCACGCCCAAGAACACCGGTAGCCCCGCCTCGGCGCACGCGTCGACAGCCGCGACGCAGTCGGCGATGTATCCGACGTACTCCGCCAGGATAAGGTCCGCGCCTAGCTCAGCCAGTAGCGTGGCGTGTTGGACGTAGTCGTCGCGAAATGCGTTGGCACCCATCTGCTCGACATCGGAGGCGGGACTCTCGGAGCGGCCCTGGAGCGTTGGCGCGGCGATGCCGCCGGCCACGTACGCCTCGGGGTTCCCGGCATCGCGGGCTGCGACCGCGTTTTCGCCGGCAGCTCTCGCATACTTCTGCCACTGGTCACGCATGCCGATGCGCTCCATCGCAGACGGTATTGTCCAGAAGTTGTTGCTGATGATTATCTCGGCCCCGACCCGCAGGTAGTCTTGGTGGACCTGTTGGACCACGTCGGCGTTGTCGATGTTTGATGTGGCCGACCATGCCTTGAGGCGGTCGGTCGCGCCCATCAGCACGTCAACGCCCCTGCGTTGCAGCTCCGACCCGGTGCCACCGTCGAGCAGCAGTGTCTCGCCTGCGTTGAGTCGAT
>CAUZNX010000378.1:0-2678 GCA_963580905.1 Dehalococcoidia bacterium
CAGTCAGACAAGAACCTGTTACTCTCTGAGGGCGCGAGGATCAACACAAAGCCGAGCCTAGAAATATATGCAGACGATGTCCAGTGCGCCCACGGGGCGACCGCCGGTGCAATCGCCGACGAGGCGCTCTTTTACATGGCGAGCCGGGGACTGGACGAGGATACGGCGCGCAGGCTTCTGGTGGCCGGATTCGCCAACGAGATCATTGACGGTGTGAAACTAGCGCCGCTCAGGCGACAGATGCAAAGCCAGCTCTCGGCCGAAACGACCCGAGCATCCGCCGGATAGGCTAAAAGCCAGGGAAATATGTCAGAGCTAGAAGAGCTATATCAAGACATGATAATGGAGCACAACCGGAAGCCCAGAAACTTCCGGCTGCTGGACGGTGCAGACCGATCGGCCGAGGGGTTCAACCCTTTTTGTGGCGACACAATTACCATCTACCTCGCGCTAGATGGTGACCAGGTGGCCGACATCGGATTTCAGGGTTCGGGCTGTGCGATTTCGCGCGCCTCAGCATCGATGCTGACTGAGAGCGTCAAGGGAAAGAGCCTCGCAGAGGCGGAGAAGATATTCGACGCATTCCATGAAATGCTGACGCGGGCCCCCGTCGATGAGGCGGAACACGAGCACGACGACGATGACCTGCTTGGCGACCTTGAAATGCTCTCCGGGGTATCGGCTTTCCCGACCAGAGTCAAGTGCGCGACGCTTTCGTGGAACACTCTAAAAGCGGCGTTGCAGGGGGACAAGCAGACGGTGCGGACAGAGTGATTCGCTCACTCGGTGGAGGCTGAACCATGCATATCCCGATGCAGGTCGACTATGGAGTCCGGGCGCTGGTAGATCTGGCCGCCAACGGCGGTGAAGGGCCGGTCCGGGCAACCGATATTTCCAAACGCCAGGGCATTCCCGAGCCCTATCTCGTTCAGGTGCTTCACTCGTTGCGCAAGCGCGGGTTGACCACAACCCAGCGCGGTCCCCTGGGCGGGCACTCCCTGGCGCTAGAGCCGTCAGATATCAGCATGGGTATGGTGATGGAGTACCTGGGCGGCACACAGACCATGGTGGGCTGCCTCGACGAGCAGGGCGATTGCACCCAGTCATCGGCCTGCGGTCAGCGCAGCGTCTGGCTGGAGGTAGAGATGGCGATGCAGGCGGTGCTGAATTCAAAGAGCATAGCCGATCTGGTGGAACGAGACAGGCTGACGGAGAACGGGGCAGAATTGGCCGTTCGACCCTAGCGGGGCACTATTCACAACAACCGGGAAGGGGCTTTCGCGCCCCAATATCTAGAAGGGGTGACTACTTGGCATTCACGAGGGTCGGTACAGTCGACGAGGTCCCGTCGGGCAAGGTCAAGGTCTACGAAGTCAGTGGCAGAGAGATTGCCATCTGCAATGCGTCAGGCGATCTGTTCGCCATCGACAATGTATGCAGCCACGATGATGGCTCGCTCGATCAGGGCGAACTGATGGGTTTCGAGGTTGAGTGCCCCCGACACGGCGCCCGGTTCGATATTCGCAACGGTGAAGTTACCGAGTCGCCGGCGTTTCTGCCCATCGACACATTCAAGGTCAGGATCAGTGGAAATGACATCGAGGTCGATCTGTAAGCTCTTACCCGCCGCAGGAAGCCCCCAAGAGGGACCGAACAATGACTGAAACAACTCAACAGGCGTCGCTCGACGTCTCCAAAATCAGAGACGATTTCCCCATCCTGTCCAGGAAGGTGTATGGAAAGTCGCTTGTCTACCTGGACAACGCAGCGACATCCCAGAAGCCACGCCAGGTTATCAGTGCGCTGACCGAATACTACGAGGGCTACAACGCCAACGTACATCGCGGTGTCCACGCGCTATCGATGGAGGCTACCGACAGGTACGAGGAAGCGCGAGAGAAGGTGGCTCGCTTCATAGGCGCGCGCCAGTCCGAAGAGGTCATCTGGACGCGCAACACCACCGAGGCCATCAATCTCGTGACAGGGAGTTGGGCGCGGTCGAACCTGCAGCCAGGTGACGAAGTCGTGGTGACCGAGATGGAGCACCACAGTAACATGGTCCCCTGGCAGATGGTGACGCAGGAGCGAGGTGCGACTCTGCGATATCTGCGTCTGGGTGATGACGGCAAGCTGGACCTGGACGACATCGACACGATCATCAACGATCGTACGAAAATGGTCTCGATCGTACACGCTTCCAACTCTCTTGGAACGATCAACCCGGTAAAGGAGATCACTGCGAGGGCCCGCGCGGTCGGCGCAGCGGTCATGATCGACGGCGCGCAGAGCGTGCCTCATATGTCCGTCGACGTGCAGGATTTGGACTGCGACTTCCTGGCGTTCTCAGGCCACAAGATGTTGGGGCCGACGGGTATCGGCGTGCTGTACGCCAATCGTGAAGTTCTGGAAACCATGGAGCCCTTCCTGACCGGTGGAGAGATGGTGCTGTCGGTGACGCTGGACGGTGCTGATTGGAACAACCTGCCTATGCGTTTCGAGGCTGGGACTCCCAACATCGCCGATGCCATCGCCCTTGGCGCCGCTGTCGACTATCTGGATAGTACGGGCATGGACAACATCCGCAGGCACGAGGTTCAGCTAACTGGATACGCGCTTTCACGCCTGAGGGAGATCGAAGAGCTCGTCATATTCGGCGCAGAGGCGGCCGAGGACAGGGG
>CAUZNX010000379.1:0-2675 GCA_963580905.1 Dehalococcoidia bacterium
AGGGTGAGACCGACTCGCGACGCTATGAAATGTTTCTCAATGAGCGAGAGTACGGAGTCATCGAACTGCGTACCGCCCTCTTTCCCACGGTCACGGGCACGCTGACGATTGAGCCTACCCGGTATGTATTCCCAAGCGCTGGTTTCAGATCGAGTCGCCAACTCCTGACTGACACGGTCAGGGTGGATGTCCGCCCGCTACCGTCGGGGGCCCCGGCTGGCTTCGACGGCGCAGTCGGCCAACTCGACATCGACGCGAAGGTGGACGTGGCATCGGCCGCCGTGAATGAGCCCGTAACCCTGACGGTCATCGTGTCCGGAACCGGAAATATCGATACGTTGCCAGACCCGCTTCTGCCCGAAGTGGCGGGATGGCGTTCATTCGTCGGCCCCCCTGCCGTCGACACGCAGGCCGTGGACGGCAGGATCATTGGAAGCCGCTCGATCGAACGAATCTTCGTCCCCACTGCCGAAGGCGAGTTCATGATTCCCTCGATCTCATATAGCTACTTCGACCCCACCACGGAACTCTATGAAACCGTCTCCACCGATCCTATTGCGGTATCGGTAACCCCGGGAAGCGTTGATGCTCTTCCGCCACTACAGGCAGGTAGAGACCAGGTAGAGCGAGTCGGCACTGACATCCGCCACATCATGCCGGCTCCATCTAGCCTGGACCAGCCGGAAGGGCCGATAGTGGAGCGTCCAACCTACTGGGCCGCCTGGGCCCTCCCACTGATCGTGATTCTGGCCGGTACCGGCTGGAAGGTATTGGGTAACGCGCGGCGCAGGCGGACGGCGACAGGCGTTGCACCCCACACGAGGGCCATGATGTCCCTGGACAATGCGCGCCAGCAAGATGACGATCCCTACGACACGGCGGCGGCGGTGCTGACCTCTTACCTCTCGGAGATGCTTGGACAGCCTATTTCGGGCCTTACCCACCAGGCACTGGCACAACTGCTGGTCGATCGAGGCGTCGACGAGGGCCTGGTTGAGACGGTCGAGAGCTACGTTGCGACAACCGAGCGTGTTCGGTTCGCACCTGGGTCTGCCGAGGACACTTCGGGCGAGAGCGTGCTGGATGAGACGGCCAAGCTGCTGGCAGACCTCGACGGGTACTTCGCATGACCCGGCACCTACCTCTGTTCGCGCTCCTGGTTGTGGCGTTGGCTTTGTGGCCCGCAACACTTCGTGCCGCCTCGCCCGGCGACCTAGACGCCGTGGCAGCCACCAACGCGCTGTACGAGAGCGGTCGCTATGTCGAGGCGGCCCTGGTATACGAGCAGCTCATAGACCGAGGGTACGAGTCTGGCACCCTGTACTACAACCTTGGCAACGCCTACTTCAAGCAGGGAGACCTGGGCCGGGCGATACTCAACTATCGACGCGCCGAGAAGCTTTACCCACGCGACGCCGACATACGCGCCAATCTCAAGATAGCCCGTGATCATCGGGCCGATGTCTTCGAGGAAGCTGGAGGTGCATTCGCCATCGAGTCGACCAGCAACCCGACCAATCGGCTGACGCTGGACGAGCTTGCGTTGTTCACGCTGGCTGTGTGGGTTGTACTGGCCATGCTGGTTTTGGTGCTGCTCTTCGCAAAGCGGCGATCCGTCAGAAAGAGCGCGGTCTACGCGTCGGTTGTGGTGGGGCTGGCACTCCTGCTGAGTGCTAGTGTGACGGGTGAACGGTGGTACTCCGAGGGCGCTGACCACGAGGTTGTGGTCGTGGCCGAGATGGTGGATGTGGTCTCAGGGCCCGGTACCAACTACGCCCAGGAATTTACCCTGCACGGTGGGTCCGAGGCGCGACTGCTGGAGCAACGAGGAAGTTGGACACGCCTGTCCCTACCTGGTGGCGACCTGCAAGGATGGGTGCCGTCGTCTGCCGTGGAAGAGCTGTAGCGGGAGCCTCTGCCCTCGAAGACACTGCCGTATTTTTGAGTTTGTCCCTTTGCCTCGCGGTCCTGCACCCCACAATCCCCTGCCCTATCGCGCTGCGACTAGTCAGAGCTGCTCAGAGCTGAGAGCAAGTCCGGGGTTACTTCACGCAGGAAAGTCTGAGTGGACTCGCTGAGGTCCCATGCGCCATAGAGTCTTCCGAGGAGCTTGCGCATGGTCGGGTCGAGCAGCATCTCCTCGTATCCCGCAGCATCGTCCATCTCGACCAGAAGTTCCAGTTGAGACCGAAGAGCGCCTGCCCCTGAGTAGACTTTGGCTGACTGGACACTGGGGCTATTTCGGATTGCTGGGATCACCTCGTTGATGAAGAACGTTAGCTCGCCAAAAGCAGCTTCGTCTGACAACGATTCCTTGAAGCTGAACGTTCGGATGTAGAGTGTCGCCATATCCTTTTACCCCTTTCAACGAGATGGAGGGTCTCCAAGAGACTCAGGCGGACCGATTTAGCGAATGAGCATGACCCGCGCCCCGATTCGAAGGTCCGCCCAGGCCCTGTCAGCGGTGAGGGCGGGCAGGTCTAGTTTGAGCGCTAAGCCCAGGCATGCCCTGTCTCCCAGGGACAGTCCGATACCGCGAGTACTTGGGTGGAGCATTCCCGCGGAGTAGGCTTGGTCAGAATCGAATGGCAATACATCAAGATCGAGCCCACTCAGCGCATCCCTAACGACAGGTTCCGGCATCCCGGCATCGGCGAGCTTTCCAACGACCTCGG
>CAUZNX010000380.1:0-2674 GCA_963580905.1 Dehalococcoidia bacterium
ACCAACAACGGGTCGCAGACCGCGTGGACTCTGTCGGAGAAGCCACAGTTTTCGTCTTCGGAAACAAAGGAGTTCCTGGCGGAGAGTGTGAACCACGACACCATGGGCGGGCAGGTGGCACCGGTGGAAAATACGGATTACGACGCCAACACGCAGCAAGGCGGTGGCGGCTCGGACATATCGAGCGAGTTGACGGTGACCCACGCGAACACGACAGACTACAACGGCAAGGGCACGCTAATCCGGGTCGCGTTCGGTGCGACGTCCGGTTATTTGACGCTGCTGCAACTACGCACGCTGAATGCTATCGATTTCGACGACCCTGTACTGCTTCTACAGGAAGATAGCGCCAGCAAGAACGCCTACGGGGAGCGGGCCAGGACCATCGACGCAAAGTGGATTCGAGAGGTGGACGTTGCGCTGGCGACGATCGCGAGCCGATTGGCTCGCAAGAAGAATCCAAAGACGGTCATCAATGTGACGGTGCCGAACGGGTCTACGGCGAACCTTATGCTGATGATTCAGAGGGGTTTGTCTGACCGGGTGACTGTGAGCTATAGCGATATGGGAATTAGTGAGGACTTTTTCGTGGAGGGGCGGACCATTACGGTCTCTCAGGGCTGGACGGCGGTCGCCGGTGAGTTGCTGCTACGGGGGGTGTAACGACGTGGATATCGATTTGACTCCATTCCTGAATGCCGGGATACCGGGGCTGCTGCTGGCGTGGTTCATGTTCAGACTCGAGCGTATCTTGAGCCGCTTCGACAAGGCCGTGCAGCTCATGGCGCGGGCTACGATTCGCCTGCTGGAGCGAGCCGACCCGGAAGAGGCGTCGTCGTTGAGCAAGGCACTATACAGGGAGGATGGGTAGGGGTGGCTAGGGACCTACGTGCAGTGAATGACAGCCAGTTCCCAGGGTGGGACGGTGACGTGGATGGTGCCGTCGGAGAGCGGGACGGGTGCGCCGGTGAGGAGGTTTGTGGCTGAGGCGACTGGCCACTGGGGCTTGAGGGTTGTGTTGGCTTCTGATGACTCGATGTTGAAGGCGAAGATGATTCGTCCGCCTTTTCGTGAGTCTCGTACCACCGGGACGACTCTGTCGCCTTCGAAAGCGACCGGCGCTGAGATTCCGGCATCGGCAGCGAGGCCGAGGGTCAGGAGTGGCGAGGCGACATCGCCGAACCCCGCGGAGAGTGTGAGCCCGAGCCAGGTGAAGCGGCCGTCTGCGGTTTTTACGCCGACTGTCTGCCCATCCAGGGTCGCAACGGCCTCGCTGTCGCCGGTGGGCTCAAGCACGGCATAGCCGCACTCCGTGTCAAGAACGACAGAGCCGTAGCTCGTCTGGAGTACGTTGCGACCACGGGCGATGTCGAGGTCGGTTACTCGCGAAAGGTCCGCGACCCTTGCGCCGAGGATATCGGCGAAACCCTCTGGCGGCCCGTAGCTGGACGCTCCATTCATCTGATACATGCCGAAGCTACCCTCGGCGACGATGCGCGTTTCAGGCTGGTCAGCTAGCGTTTTCTCTATGCGAGAGCGAGCCTCATCGGTCATGAGGGCCAGATTTGGCAGGAGGATAAGCCGATAGCCGGACCAGTCCATGTTAGGCGTTACGACATCGGCTGGGATCCCGTGGGTCCAGAGTGTGCGGTAGGCACCACGCACATCGGCCAGATAGCGATCGTTCTCGCCGTCAAGGCCAAATAGCTCCTGCGACTCAGGGTGGTACACGACCGCGACCTCGGCTTTCGGGCACTCGAGAGGCAGGTGGTCGCTCATGGCCTCTATCTGCGCGACGGCCCTGGTAACGGCCTCGAAGCGGGGTGTCGGCCCGCCATCCAACGCCATCAGGTTGTACCCGGGGGACTCGAAGCTCAGGTACTCGGGTCGGTACTGCCAGAACATGGTCCCAGCCGCGCCACCGACAAGGGTCATCCACAACAGGGTGGTCAGTTCCCGAGGATCGGACTGCTTCTTCCACGTGACACCGCCGCGGTGCATCCCAGCGTAGATCTCCTCGTTCCACCACCGTCCATTACTGCCGACGCTTCGCGACCAGTCGAAGGCGAATGCACGATCAGCTATACGGTAGGGGTCGTCGGACGTGAGCAGCTCGTTGGACGGCATGGACATGCCCCAGCTATCGACGTGGGGGGCGCACGTTTCATCCCAGGGGCGAGGGTTCCAAGCCGCGTGGGCTCGGATCTCGTGGTTCGGGTCGATTTTCCGAGCCTCGCCCACCATCCACTGTAGGTGGTCGGCCAGATTTTCGTAGTGGAAGCGCTTGAACAATAGCGACTCCACGATGTTGTGGTTGGAGCGCGGCGGCTCTACGTCATCCCAGGTGCGATAGCGCCGCAGTTCATGCTCGTTCAGCGTATCGAGGGTGAAGTGCTCGCGCAGCCAGTCTTTATAGCGAGCTCGTGTGTTGTCGCAATAGCACAGGGACCCGTCCGCGGTGGGTGGCCCCACACCGTCCCAGAGCCCCCAGATGAGGAGATTGGGCCGGTCCTTGTAGCGTGAAATGACATGGCGAAGCAGGTCGCCGCCATACTGTCGCCACGCCGGGTGATCGTAGCAGTGGACCTGGCTGCCCTGGGGTGTTGCGGAGGAGGCATCGCCAAGGAGCCTCTCGCCCCTGTGGTTAACCACGTTGATATCGGGGTGCCGGCGC
>CAUZNX010000381.1:0-2660 GCA_963580905.1 Dehalococcoidia bacterium
AGCGTTTCGGAGCGACGGCCCCAGCACAGCTACCATCAGAATGGCCAGCAGCAGGGCGGGAAAAGCCAGAATGGCGTCTACTATCCGCATGATTATCGTGTCGATCCAGCGACCGTAGTAGCCCGCAGCCAGCCCAGCGGAGACGCCGATCACAGTAGCGATAACCATCGAGAGAACACCAACCTGCAGAGACACACGACCGCCCCAGATTATCCGGCTCAGATTGTCCCTGCCTAGGGAGTCGGTTCCCGCCGGGTGATCCATGGACGGAGGCTGCATCAGGGCGTCGAAGTCCATGTGGAGCGGGTCCGCGGGCGAGATCAACGGCGCGAAGACAGCGGCGAGCGAAAGCGCGACTATGACGATCACGCCGAGTAGGGCGGTCCTGTTGCGCGCAAAGGTAGATAGGATGGTCCGTGCCATCCCCCTGCTCTTCCTAACGTCGGCCCGCTCGTCGACCCACGCTGGCGTAGCGACGCTCATTCGAACCTGATCCTTGGGTCGATATACCCGTAGAGGATGTCGGCAAGCAGATTGATCAAGACGTAGATGATGGCCGTGACCAGTACCACCATCTGGATGATGGCAAAATCCCTGGCCTGGATCGCGTCGACCAGCAGTAGCCCTATCCCCGGCCAGCGGAACACGGTTTCGGTCACCAGAGAGCCGGCCAGCAGTCCGCCGAAGTCCAGAGCGATGACGGTCACGACCGTCATCATCGCGTTCTTGATGGCATGGCGGACGACAACCACGCGGTATGGCATCCCCTTCGCTCGGGCGGTCCGGATGTAGTCGGCGCTCATCACATCAAGCATCCCTGAGCGCATGTACCGGGTCAATGCGCCCAGGAGCTGTATGCCGAGTGAGACCGTAGGCAGCACGAAGTGTTGCCACTCAAACCCGCCGCCAATAGGTCCGTAGCCCGAGGTGGGTAGCCAGTCAAGCTGGACCGCGAAGAACAGGATCATCATCAGGCCGACCCAGAAACTGGGCGCGGCGATTCCGAACAGAGACACGGCCGAGATAACGTTGTCCACCCAGGTAAATGGCCGCAGTCCGGCCAAGATTCCCAACGGCAGTGCGATGCCGACCCCGAAGGCCATCGCCGTCAATGTGAGCGGTAACGTACGCTTGAGCTTCTCCCAGACAAGGTCTGCGACCGGATACTCGGCGCTGTAAGAAAGGGAGACGCCGAGGTCGCCCTGAAAGATGTTGCCGACCCATATCAGATACTGGACCGCGATGGGCTTGTCCAATCCCATCAGCCTGCGCGTCTCCTCGAGGCCCTCCCTGGACGCCTCCATTCCCAGCCTCGCCACTGCTGGGTCGCCCGGGGCGAAGCGAACCGCGGCGAAGATGATGATAGACATAACGACCACCACGTAGGCGGTCTGTAGAAGCCTTCGAAAGATGTATCTCTGAATCTTGCTCTACTCCAAAACAGCAAATCCCGCCCGGCGAATGGTCCACCGGGCGGGATGCTTTACTTCACTGTGCCCTAGACCTAATTAGACCAGGCCCAGTCCTTTGCGTTCCAGTAGCCCTTCGGGCTCACGTACGCATCCTTCAGGTGCTCGTTGGCCGCGAAGAAGCGCGGCATGCTCTGTAGCTTTACCAGGGGCACGTCGCGGTTGACGATGATGTCGACGATGTCCAGGTATGCCTTGGCCCTGATCGACCTATCAGTCGTGGACTTACCGAGATCAAACAGGTCCTCGATGTCCTGGCTGAAGTAGCGCATACCGTTGTTGCCCTTGAAGCCGTCGAGTGCCGAGTCCGCTCGGAACAGGGACTGCATCAATCCGTCCGGATCGGGCTCGCGGGTGTACCACGCGTCGCCGAGATCGAACTCCTTGTGGATGCCGTTGTAGCAGCGTGACACGGGCCAATCCGCACCCGAGCACTCGACACCGAACCACACCTTGTCCAGCCAGGTCGGGCTGTCGACGATGACGATCTCCATGTCTATCCCGGCCTCGGCCAGGTTCTGCTTGATGACCTCGGCCATCTTCTGGGTCGCCGGGATGTTCTCGGGCATGTACTTGATCTTCAGCTCGCCAGGCCCATATCCGGCCTCGGCCAGAAGCTGCTTTGCCTTATCAACGTCCCGCGTCGGGCACTCAAAGGGCAGGTAGGCCCAGTGGTCCTCCAGGATCGGGTTGCAGCTTGGCACCCCCAGCCCGAAGTAGATGGCGCGGTTGATGGCTATCGGGTCGATCGCCAGCTGGACGGCCTGGCGGACCTTGAGGTCAGCCATCGGGCCCTCTTTATAGTTGAAGATCACGGTCATGTACGATGCCGTTATGCCGTCCCTCTGAGCCAGAATCTCCAGGCCCGGGGTTGCGGCAACACTCGCTATCTGCTCGAACGGCAGGTCGACTGCAAAGTCGATCTCGCCGGCCTTCAAGGCCGCGATGCGGGTCTGGGGGTCGGCAATCGGTACGATGATCACCTTCTCAGGACGCTGGTTCAACGTGTCCTGGTCGAAGTATCCGTCGAACTTCTCGAGCACAAGCCTGTCACCTGGGATCTGCTCGACGAACTTGTACGGGCCTGTGCCGATCGGCTTCGTGTCCAGGTCGGCGACGGTGTCCTTGTCCAGGATGGCCAGGGACCAGTGGGCCATCGAGGGGATGAATACTGGTGTCGCGCCTGCCAGC
>CAUZNX010000382.1:0-2656 GCA_963580905.1 Dehalococcoidia bacterium
GCCACGGAACTGGCCGGACGCGGCGTAGAGGTCATCCTTGCACGTACTGAAACAAGCGCCGAGGATGTTCACGGCATGGCCGCGTCCTCCGGTGTATTGACCAGCAAGGGTGGCGCAACCAGCCACGCCGCCGTTGTGGCCCGCGGCCTGGGCAAACCCTGCGTTAGCGGCGCAGAGGGTATCGAGGTCAACGTGGCCGAAGGCTGGGTCCGAGCCCATGACCTGGTGGTCAGGGCAGGGGAAGACATCAGCATCGACGGCGCTACTGGCGAGATCTTTGCGCGATCTATTGTGACTGTCATGCCTCCGGCCGCCCTCGACGACGAGATGGCCACCCTCCTCGGGTGGGCCGACGAGAGCCGCACTCTGGGTGTGTGGGCGAATGCCGACGGCCCTGTGGACGCGGCGGCAGCGGTGGGCTTCGGTGCGGAGGGTATCGGCCTGTGCCGCACAGAGCACATGTTTTTCGACCCCGCCAGGCTTGCAGTCGTACAGACGCTTATCCTGTCGGCACACAAGTCCACCCAGAGCCCTGAGAACGACATCCACCGGGCGCGGTACGAAGGGGCGCTGGTCGAGCTCGAAGAGCTGCAAACGGCCGACTTCGAGGGCATATTCCGGGAGATGGGAGGCAGACCTGTTGTCGTGCGCCTGCTGGACCCGCCCCTCCATGAGTTCTTGCCCCGTTACGAGGATCTGGCGACCGATATTGCTGAGCGCAGAGCCGGAGGAGAGGACTCAGCCGCGCTGGCCGAAAAAGAGGCGTTGCTAGCCACCGTGGCCGAGATGCGCGAGGCCAATCCGATGCTCGGGCTCAGAGGGTGCCGCGTCGGCATTCTGTACCCCGAAATCTACGGAATGCAGGTTAGAGCGATCGTCCGCGCTGCACGCAATGTTGAGACTGAAGGCGTCGTCGCACACCCAGAGATCATGGTTCCTCTTGTGAGCCACGCAAACGAAATGGCCATAGTGCGGAGCACCATCGAAAATAGTGTGCTGGAAGCGGCAGGGCCAGGCGACGAGTACCAGATCGGTGTCATGATCGAGACGCCCAGGGCTGCCTTGACCGCCGGGGAGATCGCCGAGAGCGCTGAATTCTTCAGCTTCGGTACCAACGACCTGACCCAGACCGCTTTCGCGTTCAGCCGCGATGATGCCGAAGGAAAGTACCTGTCCCAGTACGTCGAAAAAGAAATACTGAACGCTGACCCATTCCAGACCCTGGACATTGAGGGGGTGGGATCTCTGGTACGCATGGCAAGCGAGGCGGGTCGACGGGCCCGACCGGGCCTGTCCCTGGGTATCTGCGGCGAACACGGCGGTGATCCCGCCAGTATCGCCTTCTTCCACGAGGTTGGCCTCGACTACGTCAGCTGCTCACCCTACCGGGTGCCCGTAGCCCGCCTGGCTGCTGCCCAGGCGGCCCTTCGAGCCAACGCCAACTAACCTCGCCCGGATTGTATCTGCGACTGGCCGGCCCAAGCTATCCGCCTCGGAGAAGTAGCTGCGCCTCGCCGCACACCCCTTTTGGCAGGGATTTCTGTATATGTGTCCCATATTGTTCCATTCCGTACCGCTGAGCAGCTGAGAGGATGGGACTTGTGGGACTGATTGGGCTCTTTTGGGCCACTTTTGGGTCATGTGTGGTACAGCTATGGGACTCTTTGGGATATTGACCCGACGTGGCCAGGAGAGCATATGTATGTTCTCATCCGCGCAGAACCCCCAGAACCAGAAAAGGGACCGACCCTCGGCAGAAGGGTGCCGCCGGTGAACCAGCCGGTAACGCCTAGCTTCCAGGTCTTGTCTTAGAGACATCCGGCCAGTCCGATGACTCCGGTTGCCGGTGCGCCCAGCATGAACGGCCTCGGAAGCATGGTTCTTGGTTCCATGAATGCCTCCCCTTACGCAATGTCCTCGGCGAACGCGATTTCAGTTGGGTGCATGGGAATATCAGCGGGTTTAGCTGCGGATGTGATATTTGACTCATGGTTTCTGTGCAAAGCATGGCGTTGGTGTCGAATACGGTCGATTATGACCGGAGCCTCCTTCTGCTAGAATCGGTGCCGAATTACATGCAGGAGGCCGTCCCTTGACCGTGTCTACTATCAGCACAATGCACTGGCGAAATATCGGGCCGTTCAGAGGCGGTCGAGTCGTGGCCGTGGCCGGTGACCCCCGTGACCGAAATACCTTCTACTTCGGAGGTGTTGCGGGCGGTGTTTGGAAGACGACGGACGGCGGGACCTACTGGCGGAATGTCTCGGACGGCTTCATTCGTACATCCTCCGTTGGGGCGCTGGCGGTGGCCGAGTCGGACCCGTCGGTAATCTACGCGGGCATGGGCGAGGCCTGTATCCGCAGCGACGTGTCCGCCGGCGACGGTGTCTACAGGTCCAACGACTATGGCAAGTCCTGGACGCATCTTGGGCTGGAGGATACTCGTCACATCTCCAGGGTTCGAGTCCATCCAAAGGATCCTGATCTGGTGTACGTCGCGGCCCTGGGGCACGCCTTCGGGCCCAACAGTGAGCGTGGTGTGTTTCGATCCAAGGACGGGGGACAGAACTGGGAGCAAATTCTGTTCAAGAGCGAGGATTCGGGCGCTATCGACCTGTCGATGGACCCGCATAATCCCCGTGTGCTTTTCGCGGCC
>CAUZNX010000383.1:0-2651 GCA_963580905.1 Dehalococcoidia bacterium
AGCTGCTCGACCCCACCAACAAGCCCCCTGGCTCCCCTCTCCGTAAGTGGCAAGCAACAGCCTACTCCGAGGTTTGGGAAAAAGAGAGCGCCGACAACATCATCATGCGGGCGCCGAACCCGTAGCTGGGACAAGTGTGAGGACGCGAAACGAACGACGAGGTCCGTGCGGCAAATTAAAGAGTGACGGAGGATTTGCGTAGACTCGCGCTGCTATGAGTAGTCAAACCGACAGAGTGGACAAGCTGTTTGAGGAGTGGGATACACCCGATTCGCCGGGATGCGTCGTCGGCGTCATCCAGGAGGGCGAGTTGGCTTTCGTCCGCGCCTACGGAATGGCCGACATGGTCACCAAGTCGCCGATGACGCCGAAGTCAGCGTTCAACGTCCAGTCCATCGGGAAGCAGTTCACCGCTGCCAGCATCGCGCTACTCGTGCAAAAGGGTGTCATCGTCCTGGACGACGACATCCGCAAACATCTGCCGGAGTTTCCAGACTACGGCGTCTCCATTAGAATCCGACACCTAGTGCACCACACCAGCGGACTCCGAGACTACATCCATCTTGTGGTGCTCGCCGGCAAAGACTTTAGAGACCATTTCAGTCACGCGGACGCACTCCAGATCATCATGCGGCAGAAATCCCTCAACTCCGATCCCGGGGCGAGACACGTCTACGGCAACTCTGGCTACGTGCTATTGGCAGAGATCATCGAGCGCGTGAGCGGCTCTTCGTTCGGTGATTTCGTTGATGCACACATATTCCGACCACTGGGCATGAACGACTCCTACATGCTCGACCGAGATCGGCCAAATAACATTCACCGGGTGAAGGGCTATTCGCCCAAGTCCGATGGGAGTTTCGAGGAGGATCCGACCAACTTCAAGGTCAAAGGCCACGGCGCGCTTGTCACCACGCTGGGGGACCTGTTCCTCTGGGACCAAAACTTCTACGACAGCAAAATAGGCGGGAGCGGCTTTCCCGAAGTGATATCCAGCCGTGGGATTCTAAGTACAGGAGAGGAAACCAACTACGCTTTCGGTCTGCTCCGTGGTCAGTACAAGGGGCTCGAAAATACCCGCCACGCCGGTGAATGGACTGGCATCCGGACCGACATGATTCGCTTTCCAGAGCAGCATTTCACCGCTATCTGCCTAACCAACCTGGACACCATTTCGGCCACCCGGCTCACCCGGCAAATTGCCGACATCTACCTGGAGGACAAGTTTCGCCTGCAGGAGTTCGTCGGCGAGTACTCCAACGACGAGTTGCAGGCAACCCTCCAACTGGTCCTCAAGGGCACCGAAATCTACCTGAGACACGCCGACGGAGACGAGGAACCCATCAACCTACGCGGCAACCAATTCAAGCTAATGCTAGCCGACGCTCATTTTGTTCGCGACGAGGACAACAGAATCACCGGATTCACTTGCAGCACGGATCGAGTGCAAAACATCCACTTCGTCAAGGTACAAGCGAGCTAGGCTGGCTCAAGGATGCCCCGGCGGTCCAGATAGCACCTCCTGATCCGGAATCGCCTCAAAATGTGACCGGGCTTCGTGACGTTAGATCACAGCCGCTCACCCAACACCAGTAACCTCGCCGCTCTCGTCGGTCAGTAGTCGCCCTTTGGAAGAATCGATCAGCACCATGCGGTTGCCCCATGGATCTTCGACGACAACGCCGCGACCGATCCGGATGTCAAAGGGTGGAACGATCACCTTGCCGCCGGCACTTTCGATACGCGCGGCCGCAGCATCTGCCGAGTCAACCTTGAGGTCGGTTTCCTGACCTTCCCGCTCCACCTGCAGCACAATCTCGGCATCGCTACCAGACATCCCAAGACCGACCGCCGTGTCCGTGCGCCACAAAAGCTGGTGTCCTAGCTGGTCACGATAGAACTCTAGGCCAGCATCAAGGTCCGCCACGTAAAACATAACGCAATCGACTTTTGCTACGAGCGGCAGAGTACCGTGCTCATCAGCGCTTGTTGCTGGGCTCACATGGGGCCTCCTCTTGATAGTTACCCAACCAGAATGTGATAACAAGCGCCAGCGCGACTCAACTACGTATTCAAATTTTTCCGGCGGTGCGCCCTCCACGTCATCGCCCACTGCTTCGGGTCGTTGAAGGGCGGATCGTCCCGTTTGGCGGTCGCCGCCTTGTGGGGCGCGCTCGTCACCATTTCTGGCGCTTCGTATGCCTCCCGGGACATCTCCTCGAACACTGCCGCGTACTCGTCTAGCTCCTCCAGCGTGTACGACTCGGTCGGCTCCAGTGTGAAGGGCTCGGGCACCAGCCTGGGTGCGTGGCTCTCCATGAAGTTGGCCAGGCCGTAGTCGGTGATGCGTCTCGATAGGTCCGTCGTGCTGACCCCGGTATCCTTAGCCAGCTGCTCCCAGGAGTACCGCACTTGCTCCAGCCTACGATCTGAGCCGGGGAACGGCAGGCTCACACCACGCACGCCCGACAGCTTCTCCGCAAGGTAGTTGTTGTTGAGCACCGCCGTCTCGGCAACCATCCTCAGCCCCTCCGCTCCCAGGCTCATGACCCACGCGTAGGCCCGGATCACGGTCTGCACGTTGCCCAGGAAACTCCGAACCTTGCCGATGCTGTCCGGCCGGCCATAGTCGAGGTCGTAGCTGTCACCGT
>CAUZNX010000384.1:0-2648 GCA_963580905.1 Dehalococcoidia bacterium
TGAACCGCTCCATAGACCTTCCCCGCACCCTCGCTTCCAAGGGCCTCACTCGCCACACCAAATAAACTGCGGTTGAAGACCGCAGTGTTCCCCCCGGACTGCATCACCAGCGTATTTTTCGGGATAACCAATGGCCTCTCCAGACTTGCTGCTGTAGATGGGTGTACTAGTGGCAACCCCATCTGACTGATGATTCGACACGCTCACCATGAGCGGGGAATACACCGGTGAATCTCTCACACGAATCCTAGTCGCCACCGGTCTCAAGGGATGTGCAGAGGAGCGGAGCCCCTATGCCAGGAGCCTGAGGGTGTCCCTCAGATAATACCTATACTATTCTGTTCTTCTCCCTTTGGGAGAGCAACGTAACGACAGTCCACTAGTTGACGGACAAAGTCTCGGCCAGTAGATTAGCGCAGGCGTACACAGCCCTCGTGTGAGGCATCGGCACACCCAAGACGTCCCCCAACTCCACCACTGCGCCAATAATGCTCTCCAACTCCATGGGCCGACCCGCCTCAAGGTCCTGGAGCATCGACGTCGTGTGGTGCCCGATCTTCTCCGCGCCCGCCATACGCTTGTCGATGGAGATCGGAATCGTGGCCCCGGCGGCCTCGGCCACCGCGTAACCCTCCTCCATCATCAGCCTGGAAAGCGGCCCGGTCAGCGGGCCTGTGATTATGTCGTACAGACTGGCACGGGTCAGGATGCTGATCGGGTTGAACGCCAGGTTCCCCACCAGCTTTACCCACAGGTCCGTCCGGATGTCCGACCGGATCGGACTCCTGAGCCCCGCCTCCTTCATCGCTGCGGCTAATCGCTGGCACCGTTCAGTCTTGGCTCCGTCCAACTCACCGATGGCGAACCGATCGCCCCCCAGGTAATGCACCACACCCGGTTCGGTGATCGTGGCTGACGGGTATATCACACAACCGATCACACGCTCCGGAGCGATTGCGGCCGTGATCGAACCATCGGCGTCCAGACTGGCCAGTTTAGTGCCATTCAGTGGCCCATCCATGCGCTGGAAATACCACCAGGGGAGGCCGTTCTGAGCCGAGACCACAGCGGTGTCGGGACCTAGCAGCGGGGAGAGCAGCGGTGCGACTTGAGGCACGCCGTGGGCCTTGACCGTCAGAAAAACGAAATCGACCGGCCCAATAGACTCGTAGTCGTCGGTCGCCACCGGCCTAGCCTCGAATTCGCCGCCGGGCCCTGCAACACGCACCCCGTTTGCCTGCATGGCTGCCAGGTGTGCACCGCGAGCTACCAGGGCCACGTCATGGCCCGCATTGGAGAGCCTGGCCCCCAGGAAAGCGCCAATAGCGCCCGCCCCCACAACCGCGAATTTCATACAGCGCTCCGCGTAACTTCACAAAGGGTGTACGCCCTCGTAACCGCGAATTCCATACAGGCCTCCACAGGCTCTAGCGGGGTGTGCAGAGGGGCGCAGCCCCTTTGCCGAGAGTGTTAGGGTGCCCCTCACAAATAATATTCATATTTCTTTGAGAAGAGGGGTGCCGAAAAGGCCATGATCAACTTCTCGTAGCCTCATAGGGCCGCCACAGCACCTACTACCCCGCCGATACACCCGCGATGGTCGCCGCGACGATCCGGCGCTGTACCTTGCCCGTCGCGGTCCGCGGAATCTCGTCCACGATGTGAATCACACGCGGGCACTTGAATGGTGCGAGGTGCTCGCGACAATAAGCAATCAGCTCGCGGGCGTCTGTGGTACCAGACAGGACCACCGCCGCCGCTGGCTCCTCACCGTGGATCGGGTGAGGTACCGCAAAAGACACCGCCTCAGATACCGCCGGATGTGCCAGAAGCACATCGTCGATCTCTATCGGCGAAATCTTCTCGCCGCTGCGGTTTATCATCTCCTTGAGGCGACCAACCAGTGTCAGGCATCCATCCGCGTCCAGGAATCCCTGGTCGCCGGTCCTGAACCAGCCGTTCGTGAATGAGCTCTTGTTCGCCTCAGGGTTGTCTTCGTAGCCATCAATAACATTGGGGCCCTTGATAACGACCTCGCCGTGGCCCCGCGTTGGCTGCATCTCCCCGGCCTCGTCCATGATCCCGATATCGACCCCCGTGCCGAAGCCGACTGCGCCCGCGAAGCGCTTCGCGGGTGGCAACGGGTTCGATGCCATCTGGTGGGCGGCCTCGGTCATCCCGTAGGCCTCCAGCACAGGCACGCCGAATCGTTCCTCCATGTCCGTCATTGTGCTGGCCGGGAGGGCCGCGCTGCACGAGCGGATAAATCGCATGGTGTCTGCGCCGACCTTCCCTCCGTCCCCGCGTCCCGCCCTGCCCAGAAGAGCGTGGTGCATGCTGGGCACTGCGGAAAACCAGGTTGCGCCGTACCCGCGAGCCACCGGCCAGAAGTTCAAGGCGTTGAAGCGCGGCGGCACCACCACGGTACCTCCGGACAGGAAAGTCGACATCGTCGAGGCGACCAGTCCGTGTATATGGAACAGTGGCATGACGCACATGGAAACGTCGTCGGAAGTCAGCTGATAGGTTGCGACGATATTACTGGCGGATACCGCGATGTTACGGTGAGCTAGTGGCACCCGCTTCGGGCGGCTAGTAGTACCGCTCGTATGCAGCACCAACGCGACCGCGTCGGGAGAAGGTGTAGT
>CAUZNX010000385.1:0-2638 GCA_963580905.1 Dehalococcoidia bacterium
CCGGCGCTTAGCCTCGCTCGAAACACGTGGGCATCCAAAAAAAACGGGTCAACCTCTATGGCCTTCGTGAGGTCAAGCATCGCACTGCCAGTATCCCCACTGGTCATATACGCCACGCCCCGGTAGCTATATGCCGCTGCCAGGCCGGGATCAAGTGATATGGCGCGGTCCAGGTCTGCCAGGGCCGACGCGGTATTTTCGAATTCAAGAAACACCCGACTGCGACCCACGTAGGCCTCGGCGTAGTCCGGGTACAGCCCTATGGCCACGTTATAGGACTCGCCCGCCTTCCGTACGCTGCCCTGGGCCAACAGCTCTTCGGCCCGGTCGTACTCCCGCTCCGCCTCGGCGCGGCCCGAATCCCCGCCACATGCCATAGTGAATACGACCACAGCTAGCAGCGTCGCGGTGCCGAACCCTCGCATCGACCACACATCTCGGAACAACATCCACCCACCCCCATCATCCAAAATCTCTCGTCACATTCACGCAACCTGCCAAATTCGCCGCCCACCCTCGCGGACCAGCCGCCCGAAGCCCTGCTCAGGCATGTGCCCCGCTGAGATCAGCGCCCCCTCTGCTTCCAGTCGGTCGAAAATAGCGCGCCTCGTCACAGGTGACGTCTCAGGGTCGATATCAAACCTAGGGCTCCAGTCTGTGTACTCGGCCTGGGCAGGACTGTGGGCCACATCGCCAAGTACGAAACCACGCTCTCCCTCAGATTGGATCACAAGCGAGATGTGGCCCGGAGTGTGACCTGGCGTGGGTAGCGTGGTCAGCTCACCCGTCACCGCAAACTCACCCTCAATCAGGTCCAGGACGTTCAGGCCTTCCAACGGCGTCGCCTGCTCTTGAACGGCGGAATTGCCATCAAGAACATCCGGGGCGGTCCAATAGTCCCAATCGGCTCTAGACACCAGGTATCTGGCGTTGGGAAACGCAGGTCTACCGTCGATCAGATTGCCCACGATGTGGTCGCCGTGCAAATGGGTCAGGATCACCAGACCGACCTCATCTCGCTTCACACCCTTCGCGTCCAATTCCCCCAAGAGCCTGCCCTCAGGCGGCCCAGCACCCGTATCGACCACGATCAGCTTGCCCTCGGACCGCAACGCCACGGAACCATACCGGGGGTGGATCAGCCCGTCCCCGTCTAGCAGCTCTGAAAACTCCTCACGCCAGACATCGGCGCTTGAGGTAGGAAATATGGCAGCAGGGTCGCCGCCGCCCTGACCGTCGGTCAGCGACACCAACTCGACAGAACCCACCCATCTCCGGTAGTCCATAGTCGCTCCTTGTCACGGGCAAAGACCTATCTTACGCCCCATTCTACCCTCCGCCCCCTGGGCTATTCAAACAAATCGTAGCTAGCCGCTGTGCTATACTCGGCGCGTCCCAGGGGAATCAGCCCCCGCTTGTTGCTTCCGGAAAAACGAAGGGAATCACGATGCCTGATCCGGTCCGTCTCACCGAGCTAGCCAGCTGCGCCGGTTGAGCCTCCAAATTTAGTCCAGACGACCTGGCTCAGGTTCTGAGCCAGCTGCCGACGGTCACCCATCCTGACCTGCTAGTAGGGGTCTCGACGGCGGACGACGCCGCCGTGTATAGGCTCTCCGACGACCTGGCGGTGATCCAGACGGTAGACTTCTTCCCGCCCATCGTCGACGACCCGTACTCCTTCGGAGAGATCGCCGTGGCAAACGCCCTGTCTGATGTCTACGCCATGGGTGGGCGTCCGGTGCTGGGCCTCAACATCGTCGGGTTTCCAAGATTGCTATCGAAGGACATCCTAGTCAGCATCTTGCAGGGCGGCGCATCCAAGGCCCGCGAGGCCGGTGTGCTTGTGGCCGGCGGACATACCGTCGACGATGCGGAGCCAAAGTACGGCATGGCGGTCACCGGCATCGTCAAGCCCGGCATGCAAGTGGCAAACTCCACTATTCGCCCCGGCGATGTACTTGTCCTCACCAAGCCTATAGGCACCGGCATCATCACCACGGCCGGCAAGCACGGCACCGTTGCAGCCGATGTCCTTGAAGGAGCCATCCGGACAATGGCGCAGCTTAACCACGCCGCGTCAGACGCCATGGTGGAGGTCGGCGTGAGCGCATGCACCGACGTCACCGGCTTCGGCCTAGTGGGCCACCTCCTGGGAATGCTGGAGGCCAGCGATGCCCGAGCAACCCTCCACATGGAGCGCGTCCCACTCCTAGACGGTGTGCGAAAACTGGTGGATCAAGGCGTAGCCCCTGGCGGCACCCGTCGCAACCTGGAAAGCGCCAATCGCCGTGTCCTGTGGGATCAAAGCGTGGACGAGCCATCGAAACTGCTCCTCTGCGACGCTCAGACCTCCGGAGGGCTGCTCATATCGGTGCCCGAGACGCGGTTAGATGCGCTCCTCACCGCACTGAGGTCCGGTGGAGTCGAGATAGCCGAGGTCGTTGGCGAGGTCCATTCTGACGGCGCGCCCGGCGACGTCCGGCTCAACGTCGTAGCCTAGTCTGTACCCGCCACCGTTGAACCGAATGCCCTCGTCTATCAGGGTCGCCGCGCTAGTTTCGTCACTAGCCCTTCTAGCCCTGTTCGTCAGTTGCAACGGAACCAATGACCAAAAACCGATCACCACTCAATCCGAGGC
>CAUZNX010000386.1:0-2633 GCA_963580905.1 Dehalococcoidia bacterium
CGGGCGACCTGGCAGGAGGTACGTTCACGGTCAGCGTGCTGGGATCCGTCGATGGCTTCACGCCTATCCTCAACGCCGGTCAGAGCGCAATTCTGGGCGCCGGTCGGTCGGTTGAGAAACCTGTGGTACGACGTGGCGAGGTGGTTGTCCGCGAGATGATGACCATTAGCTTGACGGTGGACCACCAGGTCATAGACGGCGCGGTCGCGGCTGGTTTCCTGCGACGCCTTCAACAGCTCGTCGAACGACCGGCGGCCATCTTCAAATGATCAGCAGCGCCGCCTAGTTCTGACGGGCAAGTGCGGCTCCGATGATCCTTCGACCCGCTTGAATTCGTCCCACGCCCGATGACCACATCAATATTCCCCGAATGTTGTGCCAGACTACGCCTAGACAGCCCACATGGGTATGTGTCACATTAGTCTGCGTGCGCTAGAGTCAGCGTCCAGCGAAGTGCAATGTGCGGTGGCTTAATCGCCACCCGCCGGAATCTCTGGCAATAACCAAGGAGGACCCATGGAAGGCATATTTTTCATCCTGATCGGTGCGGCCCTGTTTACGCAGTCATGGTACATACTCGGCCTGTACTCGGAAGGACGCACGATGGGCGTCCTGGTCGGTGGGCTCGGACTGCTGGCCCTCGGCACGTTCATGCTGGGCGGCGCGATGGATGCGACGCTGCTGGTGGTCGGTGACGATGTGGCCATAGACAAAATCCCTGCGGCTGCAGCCAAAGCCCTTCAGGCAACGACAGTCCTGAAGGCGCTGATGATGGTGTGGGTCGCCTATACGTTCGGCGTCGCGGCCCACGGCCTGTGGGAGTTTGAGGATCGGGCCATAGGGTTCTATAGCGGATTGGTGGCAGTGGTGTCATTAATCGCGTTCCTGTTCTTCGCTATTGAGCTGCGAACCGTCTACTCAGACGCAGTGTGGCTGACGATGGCGGCGGCACCGGCTGTGCTAATGCTCCTGGCCGCGATATCATTCTTCTACCTGGCATGGCAGTGGATGGTACTTCGCCTCGTCACGGGGTGGTTCATGCTGCTGGGTAGTGGCGCGGTCGTCGGCATTGGACTAGTGATGATCGGGACCGACATAGCCTGATATCCCTTTGTGGGAGAATTCGGGACTAGACGCTTCTGCGAGGCTGATGGCGCGCCAGACGTGCCATCAGCCTCTGCTGGAGCGTCGATTTTGTTATCTCAGTAGCGATTGGTTTGGGGCAGTAGGCGCTCAGGGCGCTGTCCCACGGAAGGGTGGTAGGATGGTGGGGATATGACCAGCAAGCTATCCATCGAAGCGATCCTCTCGGAAAGCGAGAGGGAGGCCAGCCGATATCAGTGGGACGGCACGTTCGCGGACTACCTAAGAATGGTTACGCAGAACCCGTCACAGTCACGGCTGTCGCACTCGTTTGTCTACGATGCGATCATGTCTCGCGGTGTTGAGACAGGCCCCAGCGGCGACCCGGTGTACGGGCTGTTCGACGGCGAAATATTCGGCCTCGAACATCACCTGGATCGGATCGTCCAGCACTTCGCTGCTTCGGCACAACGCATGGAGGTGCGCAAGCGCATCCTCTTGCTCCTTGGTCCACCAGCCAGTGGGAAGTCCAGCGTGGTTGATCTTCTCAAACGCGCGCTGGAGACCTTCTCACGTACGACCACCGGCGCTGTGTACACGATCAGCGGCTGCCCCATGCAGGAGGAGCCGCTGCACCTGATCCCCCCGAGGCTGCGTCCCAGCCTGGTCGAGCAGTACGGCATATATATCGAAGGCGATCTGTGCCCTAGGTGTCGTTACGTTGTAAAGAACGAGTACAACGGTCGTATCGCCAATGTGCCTGTCCGCCGAGTGGTCTTCTCGGAGCAGGAAGCCGTCGGCATCGGCTACTTCATGGCCACCAACCCCAACCCGAGCGACGCATCGCTCCTGGTGGGAAGCGTCGATACGACTCAGTTGGATGGCGACCGATCGGAGGTCGCCGGAAAGGCGTTCCGGCTGGATGGCGAACTGAATGTCGCCAACCGGGGCATCATAGAGTTCGTGGAGATGTTCAAGGCGGACCGACACCTGCTAACTACGCTACTCAGCCTGGCCCAGGAGCAGCTCATCAAGATGGAGAGATTCGGCTCGGTATACGCCGACGAGGTCATCATTGGCCACTCCAACGAAGGCGACTTCGACTCCTTCGCCAGAGAAGAACACTCGGAGGCTCTACGAGACCGGATCATCGCGATCCAGGTCCCCTACAACCTCAAGGTCACCGAAGAGGTCAAGATATACGGCAAGATGCTGCAGGGGAGCAAGCTGCGCGGCGTCCACATCGCACCGCTTACCCTCAGGGTTTCGAGCGTGTTCACGGTGCTATCGCGTCTTGAGGTGCCGGAGCGACAGGGGATGACCCTGCTGCAGAAGCTACATCTCTACGATGGCCAAATGGTGCCAGGGTACAACGCGCAAGACCTTCGCGAAATACAGCGCCATCACCCCAGCGAAGGCATGGACGGCATATCCCCCAGGCATGTCATGAACCGGCTAGGCGCGGTAGCCAGCCAGGACGTGGCCTGCGTCTCTCCTCTTGCAGCGCTGAACAGCATGTGGCAAGGGCTTGAAGAGAACGTCAGCGTGAA
>CAUZNX010000387.1:0-2629 GCA_963580905.1 Dehalococcoidia bacterium
ATTGGCATAGGTCACGAAGAACGAATAGACGTTCCATAGAGGGATGATGAATCGGCGTCGCACCTCGTCGGCGATTCCGAAACCAAAGTTCAGGTTGGCCGCCGGGTTGTGGCGGGAGTAGAGCCACCGCATCGAGTCCACGCCCATCTTCTCGGCGCCATCCTCGAACCAGATGGCGTTACCCTTGCTCTTGTGCATCTCTTCGCCGTTTTCGTCACGCATCGTGGCGTAGCTGTGGAGATTCCGGAAGGGCGCAGTGTTCTCTAGCGCTGTGCTCATGACAAGCAGCGAGTAGAACCAGCCCCGGAACTGGCCGGGGAAGCTTTCGGTGACCACCTCCGCCGGGAACCACTCTTTCCAATATTCGCGGTCGGAGCGATAGCCGATGGTGGAAAAAGGCACGACGCCTGCGTCCAGCCACACGTTGCCCACGTCGCTGATGCGCTCGACCGTCTTGCCGCACTCGGCGCATGCGATCTTGACGGCGTCGATCCACGGCCTGTGGGGCGAGTTACCAGCGAATTCGTCCCATCCCGAAATCGCCCTCTCTTCCAGTTCAGTCTCAGAGCCGATGACCTCGAAGTGACCGCACTCGCACTTGTAGATTGGGAGCGCCAGCCCCCAGTACCGCTTCTTTGAGATCATCCAGTCGTCCATGTTCTTGAGCCAGTCCAGCTCTCGCTGCATCCCGAACTCGGGGATCCAACGCGCCTTCTTGGTCACGTCCGCCACCATGTCCCGTAGCTCGTCCATGCTGATGAACCACTCATCGACCAGCCGGAATAGCAGCTCGGTCCCACACCTCCAGCACGTCGGGTAGCGGTGAGAGTACTGGTCTAGTCGGTAGAAGACGCCCTTCTGGCGCAGGCTGTCGTAGATGGGCTTGTTGACCTCGGACACATTCATGCCGGTCAGCCAGTCGAAGCCGTCGATGAAGTTGCCGAATTCGTCGAGAGGCGCGATGACGCTCAGCCCCCGCTCCTTGCTGATCTTGAAGTCTTCCTTACCAGCGCCCGGAGCAGTGTGCACGATTCCCGTTCCCTCGGTCTCGCTCACCTCCTCCCACAACACGACCCGGTGCTCGACGTCTTTCTGCGCGGGCAGCTCATGGAATGGACTGGAGTAGCGAAGCCCGTCCAGGGCCTTGCCCGGCATCTCCTCCAGCACCTCATGCTCGGCCTTCAACTCGCTCAGTCGACTCTTGAGCACGTACAGCACCTCGCCGTCCGCCATCCTGGCTCTGACGTAGGTCAGGTCGGAGCGGACGTACGCGCCAGTGTTGCTTGTCAGGGTCCAGGGCGTCGTCGTCCAGACCAGCAGCGACTCGCCCTCACGGTCTTTGAGCGGGAAGCGGACGTACAGGCCGGGGTGCACGATGTCCTTGTACCCCTCGGTCACTTCCTGTTGAGACAGGCCGGTACCGCATCGGGGACACCACTCCATCACGTCGGTGCCTTCGTAGATCCAGCCACGCTCGTGGCAGACCTTCAGGAAGTGCCAGATCGTAAAATTGTTCTCGTCCGACATGGTGTAGTAGGAGTTGTCCCAGTCCATCCAGTAGCCGAGGCGCTTCGACTGTTCGGTCATGATGTCGGCGAACTTGCGCACCCGCTCCTTGCACAGATCGACGAATTTTTCGATGCCGAACTCCTCGATGTCCCGTTTCGAGTCCAGCCCCAACTCCTTCTCGACCTCGACCTCGACCCACAGGCCCTGGCAGTCGAAGCCATTTTGATACCGCTGCCTAAACCCCTGCATCGTCTTGTAGCGCTGGAACAGGTCTTTGTAGGACCTGCCCCAGGCATGGTGGACCGCCATCCGGTTATTGGCGGTGATAGGCCCGTCAATGAACGAGAATTTCTTGTCAGAATCATCGTTTCGCGTGAGATATTTGGCCGGGATGCCAGCCTCGTTCCACCACGCCAATATGTCCCGCTCCATCGCGGGAAAATCTGTCTTAGAATCAACCGGATTAAACATACCTACTCCTTCACACTGCTATACGGGGAGTGCAGAGGGGACGCGCCCCTTTGCTGTGTCCCTCATTCCACCTACGGCCACCGAGCAACAACCCACATGTCCATCATGTCCGAAGTCAGTTCAGCGAGGTGCAAATCGTCCTCACGCTGACTGCCCAGACCTTCTACGAACTCCCAGCCCGCCTCCTCCATCAGCCCTCGCAGCCCTTCGAGGCTGTACAGCTTATGTTCTAGCTCCAGCTGCAGGCGCAGGCGCAGGCTCTTGCCACTACCCGCGTAGAACCCCCAGTCGCTGCGCATGGTGAACCTATCCGGATCCAGCTTGCGTCGCTGCAAAATACGGAACGCGCCCGCGATATCCACACCTTCCGACTCAAAGTTCTGCACCAGCCAGTCCCGGTTGGTCGTCTGCACAACCATCACGGCCCCGCTAGACGCCATCGCACCCAGCCCCTGAAATAGAGCCAGGTCCGAAGCGCGACCGTAGTAGCCGATCGACGTAAACATGCTCACGATCGCCTCGAATGGGCCTCTTCCCGCCAACTGCGACCCAACGTCGCGTACGTCGCCGACGAAAAACTCGGCGTCGCCAGACTGGACAGCGGCCCTCTCGCGAGCCCGTTCTACGTAGAGCGAAGCTATGTCCAAGC
>CAUZNX010000388.1:0-2622 GCA_963580905.1 Dehalococcoidia bacterium
CTGGCCACGTTCCAGGAACCGCTCCTCCACTCGCCTTCGAAGTATCTTGGCAAGAGGGACCTCTGAAAGACGGATGTGGCCATGCGGATCGTGGCCGATCACCACGCCGGGCACCTTGGCGAGCTCCTCTATCGGAATCTTTTCCGATACCCCCTCTGCGATCACGGCGAGTCCGTCATCATGACCCATCACGCGTCTCTTTAGGATCGCACCCTCAAGTACCGCGCAGACCTCGTCAAGAGTGATACGTTCTTGAGGGAACTCTTCTGCCAGGATGGTGATCGTCGCGCCGGCTGCCTTGCCTATGCCTAATGCCAGGTGACCAGCCTTGCGGCCCATTGCCTCCACGAAATACCAGCGATTGGTGGCCCGTGAGTCTTCCATCAGGTTGAGGACGAGTCCAGTCCCCAGGTGGCGTGCCGTCTCGAAGCCGAATGTCGGGGCGTTTCCGGGCAATGGAATGTCGTTATCGATGGTCTTTGGGATGTGGGCGACACGGAAGGCGCCCTCTCCTGCCCGGGAGACCTCGTATGCCGAGAAGGCCGTATCGTCGCCGCCGATGGTCACCAGATGGTCTATTCCCAGGTCCTTTAGGGCCTGCGCTGTGCGACTGCGAATTGCCGGATCCTTCGCGGGGTTTGCTCTTGAAGTCCCCAGGATAGAACCGCCCGTGGTGTGTACCCGGGAGACATTTGCGATCGTCAGAGGCTCTACCTGAGGAGGGCCATCCATGAGGTGCTGGAAGCCGTCGCGTATTCCGACGACCTCAAGGCCAGAGTTGATCGCCTCGATGACGGCCGCCGAGATCGCGCTGTTGATGCCGGGTGAAGGGCCACCGCCTACTAGAATTCCCAGTCGCTCTTTCCGAACGGCCATTATCTTGCCCCTGTGTGGACGAGCGATGTCACGAAGGGTGGCAAACTGGTCTTAAGCGCTGCTTTCGCCCCGCACAATCTCATGAAAACCTCCGATGTCCCCGGGTGAACACCTACTCGATTGTGATGTACTAGTGGTCATCAGTCACCGGAACTACGAGCCTCGGCAACTGTACTCGCGAGCTTTTGACGCATCGTGTAGCCATTATATCCGAGGAGAGGCACAAGCTGCGGACAAACGTTGTGGGATTGTGCACGAATCATGTCGGAAACGGCGGACGGATAGGTTTGCAGGGCGACACCGGGTGGGTGACAGCCTCCGAAATCTCATTGAACCACCCATGGGCCTCTGCTAGACTCCGTTGATCACTCAGGAGAGGTTAAGTCTCCATGCAGCGAGCAGCGCAGGCGCCAATCTGGGCGGGACTGGTACTCTGGAGCCTTGTCATTGGCGCCTTTGTTGTGGGCGTTGCTGGCGAAACCGTTTTGGCTAGTCCCTCGGTTGGCGAGATATCCACCGTCGCCGGGAACGGTAGTTCCGGGTTCTAGGGGGACGGCGGACAGGCGACTGCCGCAAGCCTCAATTTGCCCTGGGGCATCGCCATGGATAGTAGTGGCAATCTATTTGTCGCCGATACTGACAACAGACGCGTCCGCAGAGTGGATGCCTCCACCGGCATAATTACCACTGTAGCGGGGTATGGCACGAACGGTTTCTCGGGTGATGGCAGCTCGGCCACCGCCGCCAGCCTGAGCTATCCTCAAGGTTTGGCCCTGGACGGGCAAGGAAACCTGTTCATTGTAGACAGAGACAATCAGCGTGTCCGGAGGGTGGATGCCGCCACGGGAATAATTACCACGATCTCTGGCAATGGCTTCATCGGTTCGACGGGCGATAGCGCACCGGCCACAAGCGTCAGCTTCAACTTCCCGGTAGACATAGCCCTGGATAGCCAGGCAACCTGCTCATTGCGGACAAGGTGATTCGTGTTGTCCGCAATGAGCAGAGGCTATCGGGCTAGCCGCACCGGCTCCCCTGCCGGCCCTTGGCCCGTGGGGCCTGCCCGCACTGGTCGGAGCGATGGCGGGCTTAATGCTCTGGCGGCAGGATCGGCCTTCGGCCAGCATCGTCGCAACCAGATAGATTCCGGTCGCACCGGTTTCGGTTTCGACAGCTCTTCCGCTACTGGCCCGCCTCCTCACGAAGCGCATCACGCCATCGGATGTTCAGCAGAAGTGCGTCCCAAATCTCGTTGAAGTCCAGGGCATCCTTGTTCGCCCAGTCGATGGAATCCGCTTCGGCTCGTTTCAGTCTGGTCTTGAATACTGGCGCAGGGACCGGTATCGTTTCGCCCATCTGCCCTACTTTCACGATCGCCCTGTGAATACCTGTCAGATCGACCCAGGCGAGTTGATCGCAACCGGAGTTGAAGAGGGCGTCGTAGGCGTCCCCCATCTGCTGATCTAGGGCCGACTTCTTCTGCGTTACCGTCCCCCGCTCATTCCCCAAGAACTCGAGCGTGAGCCATATGCCGCCACTGCGTTGGTCTCTGGCGTCCGGGTCGAACTTCAGGCGATCCTCGTCTTCCGTCGTCTTACCGGCAAACAGCTCTTTTGCGATGGCGACGAGCTGGACCTTTTGCTCTTCAAAAGAAAGGCCGGCAGCGCACCGGATTGAGCTGATAGTCGTAGGCACATCGACCGCGGGGCGGACCAAGGAGGCAGTGGCCTCTGGTGTTGGGGCGGG
>CAUZNX010000389.1:0-2622 GCA_963580905.1 Dehalococcoidia bacterium
TTCGTATCTGATACCCACCGCCTTGAAGCGCTCCTCCTCCGTCGCATCCGGGTTGGTGTCGAGGAAGACGCCGAGCACACCGCTGGGCCCCATCCAAACCAGGTTGTTGTCCTTGGAGCCCTCGAACTCGTGGAGGCCAACACGGGGCTTGACCCATGTGATGCCGTCGAGGCTCTCGGCGTAGGCGGTCTTCCTGAACCACGACATCTTCGGGTTATCGAATATCGAGGCATCGTCGCAGGTGTACCAGGCCTTGTAGATGTTGCCGTCTTTCACCGTTGACATGCCGCCGACGTAGCCCATTTCCCAGGGATTCTGGGGGGTGATTGCGGCATTCCGCCTCACCGGCGGGTGCATTCGACGCCGCGCACCGTCGGAGGTGGCGATCCAATGGTCGTCCATGAATAGCTGCAGGTTTGAACCAATCGCCTCGGGTGCTCTAGCGCTCATTTTGCTCTCCTATTTTCGCCTTGGACCTAGTCTCGAATTCTCCCCACGACACGTCGCACCGCGTCCACAAGCCCATCGACGTGCTTATCGGTGGTCAGTGTGGACAGCGACCCAGCGCAGCTCTGTTGAAGCAGGATGCCCTCGTTGAGCAGGCCCGTAAATAGCGCCCCGGTCATCTGCTGGTCACCGGCGAGCATGGAGCGGTAGTCCATAACCGGCCCATCGGTGAAGTGGATGCCAAAAAAGGACGCGATTCCCGTCACCTGAACGGGCATATCCATCTCGTTGAACACCGCCTGCAACTTGGCGCGCAGCATGCCGCCCAGGCGGTTCATGCGCTCGTACACTTCGGGCGTGAGGTGCCGCATCGTGGTCTCGCCTGCGGTCATCGTCATAGGGTTGGCATTGAAAGTACCCGCATGCGGGATGGCATCCGCGCCGCGGCTCGGATCGAAGAGCGACATGATGTCCCGGCGTCCGCCGAAGGCCCCCGCAGGCATCCCGCCGCCGATGATCTTGCCCAGGGCCGTCAGATCGGGCTCGACGCCAAACATCTCCTGTGCGCCTCCTGGGGCGATGCGCAGGCTCTGGACCTCGTCGAACACCAGCAGCATGCCTAGATCGCGAGTTAGGTCGCGCATACCCCTCAGGAAACCAATCTCCGCCGGGGCATAGCCGAAGTTCGAGACCACCACCTCCATGATGACGCAGGCCAGTTCCCCGTGGCGTTCACCTAGGATGACCTCGCAGGCAGCGAGATCGTTGTACGGCAACACGACAACCCCCTCCGCGACCGACGGGGGCATGCCAGGAAACTCTGGGACGGCAGTCGGCCCGTCGGGGTCCAGCTCGCTCGCTGCTGGGTGGACGCTAATCGAGGCATATTCGTGGGAGCCGTGGTAGCCGCCCTCGAACTTGGCTATGCCATGTTTCCCGGTATAGGCGCGGGCGACGCGGATAGCGTTCAGCGTGGCCTCCGTGCCCGAGCTGGTGAAGCGCACAAGTTCCATCGATGGAATGCGCTCGCACAACATTTCGGCCAGCCGGACCTGGACTGCGGTGGGGCCGCTGAAGGCTACCCCTTTGGCCGCCTGCTCGGACAGGGCCCGGACAATCTCGGGGTGGGCGTGCCCCATGATGAGGCTGGTGGCGTTGAGCATGAAGTCGAGGTACCGGTTGCCATCCACGTCGTGGATGTAGTGCCCCTCACCGCGCTCGACGAAAATCGGATACGGTGCGAAGTAGGCTGTGCCCCGGGAACTGCCCCCCGGCAGATACTGCTCGGCCTCACCCTGAAGCTCTCTGGATGTTGGGGTCGACTCGACGTATTTTGCCGTTTCCTGTTCAGGAGTCGATGTCAACGTTCCCCTCCCTGATCTGGCCGTCTACCTCGACTAATCCAGCGTGGGCAGCGCAGATTGCATCGCGTGGATGCGCCTGTATGTTGACGGGCCCGATATGGTGGGTGTATTGCCGAGGACTGCGTCCAGGAACGCGTGGACACTCTCCCGCATCCCCACGAACCCAAGGGTCGGCCGGGAGCAATCCAAGACACCTGCAGTCCAGTCCGCATCGCCGGTCCGGTAGCGATACTCGCCAGAGAGCAGGTCAGCGAACGCAGCCCCCTCACTGCCAGTAACCTCGATTGTGAGTGAGAAGGGCTCCGGGCTGCGCAGGTCGAACGCCCACTCGCTGGTTGCGCCGTTGGAGAGCTGGAACAGCGCCCTGCCAACCTCGTGTCCCGGTTGGGCAGTGAACAGCTCCACACGTGTGGTCGCTGATTCGGCGACAGCGTCAATCGCGTCGATGTACCAGGTGCTGAGCCCGGGGGCCATCGCCGATAGGGCCGGGTCTCGCCCGGCCGACCAGTCGCAGACGTGCCTGACTTCGATGGACATCAGGGTGCCGAAATCGCCGCGCTCTGCCATGTCACGGAGGTGTCGGAGCACAGGAAGATACCTGAGCTCCAGGTCTACGTGGAAAACGTGAGAGGATCGTTCAGCCTTGTTTAGTAGGCTCGTGGCCGAGGCGCCGTCTCGGAATGGCGGCTCGATGAATATATGTTTGCCTGCATCCAACGACGCACTCGCCGCCTCGGTGCTACTCTCGGAGGGCAGGCCGATCATGACGGTATCGACAGCGGAGTCCCCGAGTAGGTCGTGGTAGTTGTCG
>CAUZNX010000390.1:0-2602 GCA_963580905.1 Dehalococcoidia bacterium
AAACGGGCGGCTTTGCGCTATCGTTCCGGTCTGACGCGGACGTAGCTCAGCTGGTAGAGCATCACCTTGCCAAGGTGAGGGTCGCGGGTTCGAATCTCGTCGTCCGCTCCACAGGAACCCCCTGCTCAGCAGGGGGTTCTTCTGTTTTTGTCGGCTCGAATGGGATCAGGTTTTCGTCTTCAGGCCGCGGCTGCCTGGAAATGGGTCTCGTTTAGGCCGCCTCGTGCAACTGGAGGTTTTCTCGCCTCGGCTTCGCGTGCGTAGTCACGACGTCGCTTCAGCGCATCACCAACGACGACATGAACGGTGAGAGAGTCCGAGTCGAAACTGGGGTTCGTTTCTCTCAAAAGTACCAAGGGCGACCAACCTGAATTGCGGATCCGTACTGATCGCTAGATTCCGGGACATGCGATTCTCATATTGGGCAAATTCTGGTCAGACCTGGGCGGAACTGCTCGAAGGTTGTCAACATGCTGAGGCCACTGGCTGGGACGGCATTTGGGTGCCCGACCATTTCATGCCTCCGCCAGGGGGTTATGGCCCGGAAAAAGATTACGGCTCGCCCGAGATGGGCACCATTCTGGAGGCCTGGACCATGTTGGCCGCCCTTGCAGTTGCCGTGCCTCGACTGCGACTCGGTGCCATGGTCTCGGGCAACACATACAGGCACCCAGCGGTTCTGGCCAACATGGCGGCCACGGTCGATCACATTTCGAGTGGACGCCTTGTGGTTGGGATTGGTGCTGGGTGGCAGGAGAACGAACACCAGCGCTACGGCTTGGAACTGGGTTCGGTCATCGAGCGCTCAGACCGGTTCGAGGAAGCCTGTGAGATTCTCACCATGTTGTTCTCGCAAGATCGCACCACGTTCCGTGGCAAGTACTACGAACTAGATGAGGCGCCCATGGAGCCCAAACCTCTTCAAAACCCGTTGCCGCTCCTGATTGGCGGGGGGGGCGAAAAGCGGACGCTGCGAACCGTGGCCCGGTTCGCCACCGAGTGGAACTGTTGGGGGCGCCCCGAGGAACTACGCCACAAGATCGGTGTCCTGGAGAGGCATTGTGAGGAGGTGGGGCGCGATCCTGCCGAGATCCAGAAGTCCGCGGTGGGCGTGCTCATTTTCGCCGAGACTGAAGAGAAAGCCGCTGAGCTTCAGGAGAGCTTGGGCCATCGGTCCGGCCTGGTTGGTACTCCAGCACAACTCCGTCAAGTGGTGGCCGAGTACGCAGCTGTGGGTGTGGACGAATTGCTGGTTCCAGACTTCGCCGTCTCGGTCGGGGAGCGAAACGACCACCTCGACCGCTTCCGTGCCGAGGTGGTCGACTACTAGGAGGAATAGCTGAGCTGTGACTGCAGCGAATAGACCTTGGGTTGCACGCTGCGGCTCCGTTCGTTGCTGTCGATGTTTCTAAGGGAAAAGCGGAAGCTCGGGTGGAGCTTGTCCCGCATCGTGCATGTTGATTGTCTCTCCTGGTTTCACTAGGTCGTCGATCTGAGCAAGTGCCTCTGTAGTCAGGGAAATGTTCTCGGCTCCTAGCAAGTCACCGAGTTGTTCGACCGTCCGGGGGCCGAGGAGTGCAGAAGTGACGGCGGGATGTTCCAGCACAAAGCTGAGAGAGAGGTGCGGAAGGGTTAGGCCTCCTTCCTGGGCAATAGTTTTGAGTCCAGCGACAGCGCTGGCTTTTCGTTGGTGGTATGGAGATTCGAAGTCGAAGTGCTCTGGTTCGCGTTCTGCTCTTGAGCCGCGGGGCGGCGTACTTCCCGAATATTTCCCTGTCAACCATCCACCGTTAAGAGGTGCCCAGGTAACGACCCCAATCCCGAGGCGCTGGCATGTGGGGAGAACGTCCCGCTCGACGTGCCTGGCTAGGAGCGAGTAGGGCGGTTGCTCGCTCGAGGGTGGGGTATAGCCAGCCCGTTGGGCAGTCCACTGAGCCTCCTCGAGCCCTTCGGATGGAAAGGTCGATGTCCCAACTGCTCTGATCTTTCCGCTTTGGACTAGTTCGTCGAGTGCCCCGAGAGTCTCTTCGATAGGCGTGTCCGGGTCTGGTCGGTGCATTTGGTACACATCGATCCATTCTGTATCCAGCCGTCTGAGGCTCTCTTCTACTGCTTTGAGAACCCAACGTCTTGACCCACCGCTTCGCTCGTTGTCGCCGTGCATTGGATTACCGAATTTGGTGGCAAGAATCACTTGATCCCGGCGTCCAGCAAGACACTTACCAAGGATTTCCTCAGAGCGACCGTCGTCGTAGATGTCGGCTGTATCGATCAGGTTGATGCCTGCATCAATCGCCGTGTCGACAATTCGCGAGCAGGCTTGTAGATCAGGGTTGCCCCAAGAACCGAACATCATGGTTCCCAGTCCGAGCACGGAGACTTGGAGGTCGGTATTGCCTAATCGCCGGTAGCGCATGTACCCAGTCTTTCATCCAGATGTTTGAACCGGTTTGAGTCAACCGATTTCTGCAGGCCGCCTACAGGCTGCAAACCATCGCGAAACAACGCGAACCTGTGATCAATCAGAATGGTAGGCCAGAGGGCGTTTCCGGACGTTTGCGCAGGTCAGCGGTTTGGGGTGCATCGGTCTGGGGGACCGAAG
>CAUZNX010000391.1:0-2598 GCA_963580905.1 Dehalococcoidia bacterium
AAACCCTGCCAACTGCCACCGGACTCTGCGCATATACAAACCCCCTTCCCAGATGTGTGAGAACTCCCTCAATTTCATTCTCATCAACCCGTTCCACCCCACGATCGTAAATCCTGTCGTGAGCCAACAGGCGGCGCGGGTGAAGAGCCCCCGGTGCTTGTACTGCCAAGCCGAAGCGCCGGACGTGCGTGGGTGCCCTCACATCACTATCAACCCCCTCCCACCCTCGGTAGATCCTGTCATGCGCCGGAGGGGTGTGCAGAGGGGCTTAGCCCCTTTGCCGGGTGTGTGAGGGTGTCCCTCACATAAATTTTATTTATTTCTCTTGGGGGAGGGGTTGAAGAACGGGTGCGTGAAGAGCGAAGCCGGACGCCCCATCCCGGTGACACAAAAGCCAGACAAGTCTACAATGGCACGCGTTCGGACCGATGCCGATTCCTACGATGAGGTCACGACCCTGAAAGACACTGGAGCCCGTTGGGCGAGCCACCACCTCGAGTCGCTGAAAAGTCGCGACTTCAGGACGATGTGGTTCGTCAGCGCCTTCGCGGGAGCAGCATCTTGGGCCCTGATCGTGGCCCGCGGCTCCCTCGTGTACACCATCTCGGACTCCTCGATGTGGGTCGGACTCGTCACATTCGCCGCGATGGTGCCGCGGGTCATAGTGACGCCCGTCAGCGGCTACTTATCGGACAGGTTCGACCGCAGGACCGTGATGGCCGCTATGTTCGGTGTGAGCGTCGTCCACAACCTGATCCTGGCAGTGCTGGCGCTGACGGGGGTGATCGATACCTGGATGCTGATTGTTCTGGCGCTGGTGGATGGCTCCGCGCGAGCCGCCCAGGTGCCGGCGACCCAGGCCCTCATCCCAAACCTCGTGCCGAAGCGGCTGCTCCTCAACGCCGTCGCGCTGCACCAGGCAGCAGGTCAGGGCTCGAGGGTGATCGGGCCAGCGGTAATCGCACCACTGCTGCTAACGACTGGTCCCGGAAGTGCGTTCGCGATCTGCACCGCCTTTTACGCGGTTAGCCTCGTCCAGACCCTGCGGATTCGCACGGCCTCGACGGGCGTGATCGACACCAGTCAGAGTCTTGTCAAAAACCTGATAGCGGGGCTCCTCTATGTGTATCGCACCCCGACACTACTCGCAATCGTGGTGCTGGCGATTTTCCACTGTGGCCTGACCATGTCGTTCGAATCCATGCTGCCGGTTCTCTCCAGAGAACAACTCGGCGAGGATAAAGCCGGTTTTGCATACCTGATGATGGCGGTGGGCGTAGGGGCCATGGTGTCGGTGGTGTTCCTGGCAGGGGTCCGGAAGGAATCCACGCGGGGGCGGCTCTTCCTCAACCTGGGGGTCCTCTCAGGGCTTGCGCCGGTGGTCCTTGCAGCGTCCACGGGCATGCCTGCGGCCCTGACCGCCGCTGCTTTGATGGGTGCAGCCCAGGCGGGATTCATGACGCTGACCCACTCGATGATCCAGGCGATCGTACCGGACGGACTCAGGGGGCGTGTAGGCGGTGTTTACTCGGTGCACGTCGGCGGCATGATGGCGATGGCTAATCTACTAAACGGAACCCTCTCAGATACGCTGAATGCGCCGCTACTGCTAACGGTGGGCGGAATAGCCTTCATCTTGGTAATGTTCGTAAGCTGGCGCGTCGCAACGACCAAACGAATCTTCACCCACGGCCTACAAATGGATGCGACCGGCCCTCTCCCGTCTCTGTAGACCTAACTATAGACAGCCCTCAGCCCCACGGCATACCCCAGCCCCGCCCGAACTAAGCGCGCGCAGTACCTAGGTTCGGCGTGGGAGCTTCCCCGCTGTCAGTCCTCCGTCGACCGGCAACGAGACCCCATTCACGAAAGAAGCGTCGTCTGAGCAGAGCCACACAGCGGCCTCTTCCGGATTCCCAAGACGCCCGGCCGGCCCCATGTCCTGAACAATCGCTTTGAGCTCGGGGTTGTCCAAGAATGGTTCCATCGACGAGTGGCGCATCATGCCTGGACAAACGGCGTTGACACGGATGCCCTGGTTCCCATAGCCAAGCGCTGCAGACTTCGTCAAGCCAATCACCCCGTGCTTGCTGGCAACGAACGAAAAATTTAATAAGCCTTGCAGTCCAGCTTCTGCGGAAGTGTTGACGATCGCGCCACCACCCCTCTTTAGCATCTCGGGTATCTCATACTTCATGCACAGCCACACGCCCTTCAGATTGACGCCCATGACGTTGTCCCAATCCTCCTCTTCAGCGTCCAGTAGCGTGGTTCCTGCCCCCGTGCCGGCCACTCCGGCGTTGTTGAAGGGCGTAGTCCAAGCCTTCGTATATCTCCACGGCCCGACTTACCATCACCTCGACCTCCGCCTCCTGAGAAACGTCGGTCTGGACGTAGATCGCTTCGCCACCCGCCTCGCGGATCTCGGTTACCGTATCATTCCCATCGTAGGCGCCGCGAGACGCAATTAAGACCCGAGCGCCGCGCTCGGCGAACTTGATTGCGGCGGCCCTTCCCATGCCGGAGCTACCGCCCGTGACAATCGCCACTTTCCCATCGAATTTACCTGTCATCGTTTATCTCCAACAAGTCTCTTTT
>CAUZNX010000392.1:0-2597 GCA_963580905.1 Dehalococcoidia bacterium
CCGGCCTAAAGGCTCTTGACCATTACTTCTAGGAATCGCACTTGATCCGGAACGCCATAGACCTCGTAAAACGGTTCATCCCGGTAATTGTGATCGGCTCCATTGCGATCGCTGGCTTGCTGGCCGTCGGCATCGGCGTCGCAGACAGCGTCGGAGGGCCAGCCGCACCGGCGCCGACCCCCACGCCGAAGCCAACTGCCACGCCTTTCGCCAAGCCAACGCGCACACCACCCTACGTCGCACCGACGCCGACCCCACAGCCCAGCAACATCCGCGAGATCGGCAGCAGGCTCGAGCCCATGGTCGACAATTGGCTCATGGAACAGTTGCAAAGGACTACATTAAAACTGCACAGCCCCACCCCTCGCGAGGTCGTACTGGAGTTCGATCAGCCGTGGGAGGGCTCGGTCAGCAACTATGCGGGGGTCATAAAAGACGGCGATCTCTACCGCATGTGGTACCGCGCGCTGAACGAGGAGGAGAATGGGCGCTACACCGCCTACGCCGAGAGCGTCGACGGGATAGTGTGGACACGGCCGGTCCTAGGTCTGGTCGAAGCAAACGGTTCCATTGAGAACAATATCGTCCTTGACGGGACCGACGCGTGGAACCTGAGCGTGTTCAAGGACACCAATCCTGCCGCAAACGATTCCGAGCGCTACAAGGCCATCGCCAGAGGCCCCGCCGTTGATGGCCGCGATACGATACGGGCGTTCGTTTCACCGGATGGACTCCAGTGGCAATCCACCGAGCAGGACACGATCCTGGTTGCGCCGGATGACGGCTGGCCCAACTTCGACTCCCACAACATCGCCTTCTGGGACACCGAACAGGAACAGTACGTCGCCTACATGCGAGGGTGGATAAACCCGGGGTTCCGAGGTATCCGTCGCAGCGTCTCGGATGACTTCGTTGAATGGTCCGAGCCGACGTTCATAAATCTTGGACCAACCAAGCTCGAACACCTGTACACCAATGCCGCGACTCAATACTACCGCGCGCCCCACATCTACATGATGTTCCCGATGCGCTTCACACCGGATCGACAGTTCGACGTCGACTGGCTCCACGACGGCCTCTCGGAAGCGGTGTTCATGACCAGTCGCGACGGGCAGTTCTGGAGCCGACGTTTCATGGAGGCATACATACCGCCCGGTCCAGATCAAGAGAACTGGAACGAGCGTAATATGGTCGTCGCCTCCGGCCTCGTGCCCACGGGGCCCGGCGAGATGTCCATCTACTATGTGGAACACTACAGGCGCCCCACCGTACGGCTCCGCAGAGCAACCATGCGCGTCGACGGCATCGTCTCGGTCAACGCCAACTTCACCGGTGGCTTTGCCCGAACTAGGCCCTTCAACTTCGACGGCAACGAGCTCGTGATCAACTACTCGACCGCAGCCTCCGGGATAATCAACGTCGAAATTCAGGACGAAAAGGGACTGATCATTTCCGGCTACTCCATGGGCAATTCCGACGATATCTACGGCGATGAAATTGAGCGAGTGGTGACTTGGGGCGGCAGCGGCGACCTCAGTGAACTGGCGGGCCAGACCATCCGGCTCAAGTTCGACATGAAACAGGCCGACCTGTACTCACTCCAGTTCCGAAATTCGCGCTAGTCAGCGGGGCTCCCCCTCATCCTAGTCTTCTCCCCCGGGGCGAGAAGGGACCAGACCTACTCTACCTGTCGTAGGGAAAGGGAAATAAGTGAGGGTTCGTGCCATCAACCCTCCAGCAACGCAGACCCGGAACTTGGCGTGAAGAACCTGCGCCTCAGCCACAGGGACACGTTCACCAGCCCTATTAGCACCGGAACCTCCACCAGCGGTCCCACGACCGCTGCCAGCACCTGTCCAGAGCCGATTCCGAACACCGTCACGGCAACCGCGATCGCAAGCTCGAAGTTGTTGCTCGCCGCTGTGAATGCGACTGTGGCTGTCTTCGAGTAGTCGGCCCCCACACGCCTGCCCATCTCGAAGGACACCAGGAACATTACACCGAAGTAGATCGCCAGCGGCAGAGCTATTCGCAACACGTCCAGCGGAAGCTCGACAATTACCGACCCCTTGAGCGAGAACATCACTACTATCGTGAACAGCAGGGCGATCAGAGTGATCGGGCTTATTCGAGGTATGAAGGTATGCTGGTACCATATGTGGCCCCTAGTTTTGACAAGCACCAGGCGCGTTATCATGCCACCGAAGAATGGGATGCCCAGGTAGACCGCAACGCTCTGGGCGATCTGGCGCATTGTGACGTCTACGATCGCGCTCTCGAGGCCGAGCCAGTCGGGCAGCACCGTGATGAATACGTACGCGTAGACCGAAAAGAACAGCACCTGGAACACGGAGTTTAGGGCCACTAGCCCCGCCGCGTACTCGGAGTCACCCTCCGCCAGCTCGTTCCACACGAGAACCATCGCGATGCACCGTGCGAGGCCGATCAGTATCAGGCCCGCCATGTACTCAGGGTACGCCCGGAGGAACACCACGGCCAGGACAAACATCAGCAGCGGGCCGATGATCCAGTTCTGGAGCATCGACAGACCCAGGATGCGCCAATCTCGGAACACCCGGCCCATCTCCTCGTACCTG
>CAUZNX010000393.1:0-2596 GCA_963580905.1 Dehalococcoidia bacterium
CGATCGGCGCCACAATTCGCGATCTGGATCGCATTCGGTTATGGAAGAGCTTCCCTTGTTTGGCACTCGCTCGAATCGGATGAGGTTTCATGGTCTCCCCTGTCTCTGAGTCTGTGTGGACTGACCCACCGAAGTTGTATCGCGGTTCACCTAGTGACTCCGGGTGCTGTTAGGGTCAGCAGAAAGCGGGTTTATATTGTCAAAGAAATTAAGTTTGGTGCAAGCCCGCGAAAGGGCCTGGCCCGGTTGGCTCTGCCAGACTATACCATTTGGCCTAAGATGATACACGATGCCACTGATGCGGAGCGGCACTCTGATTACGGACCCTTGGTAAAGGGTCCTGTAGAATAATTCAGGCGTCTGGAATCGGGCACATGAAACGAAGTTCCGCGTGCTGCGGAAAGAAATTAGTAGCTGGGATATCTGTGGAGGTGTTGCATTGTTCGACCTGATCATCGCGAACGGCTCCGTCATCGACGGGACCGGAGCACCGGGCATCAAGTCTGACGTCGGCATTGTCGGCGAGAGGATTGAGGCGATCGATGACCTTGTAGGAGCGGAGGCTCGTAGAGTTATCGATGCCAAGGGACTCGTCGTCTCGCCCGGTTTTGTGGACCCGCACACCCACTCCGATGCCGACCTGCTGATGGACCCGCAGCACGCGTACGGACTACGTCAGGGCATCACGACGGAGATTCTCGGCCTGGGCGGAATCTCCTTTGCACCGCTGTCCCAATCCAATTACCGCATGTACAGTCACTGGCTCACAGGAATCCTGGGCGAACCCCCCGAGGACGTGGACGTGAGCAACATCACGTCATTTCGCGCCAATTACCACCGTAAAGTCGCGATCAATAGTGCCTATTTAGTTCCGAGTGGAGCGATCCGAATCGAAGCCAAAGGATTCCAATCTGGTCGGTTGGATGATGATGAAATGCGAGCCGCAGTCCGGCTCGTCCGGGAAAGCCTCGAGCAAGGCGCGGTGGGATTCTCCAACACCTCACACAACTATCCTGGAACCTGGAACGATACCTCGGAACTGATTGAACTTGCCAAGGCCGTTCGTGATGGCGGTGGGATTTACGTTGATGCGTCGGAGCC
This sequence comes from Dehalococcoidia bacterium, assembly GCA_963580905.1. Lineage (GTDB taxonomy): Bacteria > Chloroflexota > Dehalococcoidia > Lucifugimonadales > CAJWER01 > CAJWER01. The sequence goes on from CAUZNX010000393.1 coordinate 1,102, forward strand.
GTTCAACGCGAGGCGCGCTTACGGAGCGGCGGAAGGACCTCCAGAGTGGCTGGAGATTGCCCGCAAGTCGGGGTCGCGGATGCACTTTGCACATTACAGGACCGGACCTCGAACCTCCGGCAAGGTCACCGAGATCATGGCCGACCGTGATGCAGCGCGCGCCGAAGGCGTCGACTTCACGTTGGATATATATCCGTACCCCACGGGCGGCACTGTACCTGCAACGTTCCTGCCCAGCAGTTTCCAAGAGGGCGGCCCTGACGCGATCTTGAAACGGCTCAGCGATCCTAAACAACGACAGACCGCTGCCGAGTATCTGGAGGGAAATCAGGACCCCGTGAGAGTGAAGGAGCTTGAGTCGATGGTGCTTTCGTATGTTGCCGGGGATCCGGACATGGAGGGCAGGACGCTCAAAGATGTTGCCAGCCAGCGTGGAATGTCGCCCGGCGAAACTTTGTGTTCCGTACTCCTCGAAAACGACCTCAAGGTTGGCTACTGGGGCGAGCCGCCTGACGCTTCGGTGTGGCGTCAGATCAACGAGGACGCGATGGAGCTGCTGGCACGGCCAGACTACATGGTCTGCAGCGATATTACCCCCGCGGGCGGCAAGCCGCACCCGCGGACGTTCGGCGCGTATCCTCGCTTCCTTGGCCGGTTCCGTCGCGAGATAGGCGGGCTGAGCCTGGAGGGAATGATCGAGCGAATGACCGACCGACCGGCGCGTAGGTACGGGATTACCCACCGAGGGCGCATCCAGAAGGGCTACTTCGCCGACCTGACCGTGTTCGACGCAGAAAATATCGCCGACACGGCCACGTACGACAATCCGAGGCAGTACCCGGTCGGTATCCCATACGTCGTTGTGAATGGACAGGTCGCGGTGGACAACGAGCAGTGCTCCGGAGTCTTAGCGGGCCATGCAGTTCCATAGGCCTTGTGGGATTCGTGTGCCATTTTGCTCGGTGCTCATGCTGTATGATTCCGCCCACGGTGTCGGACCGATGGTTGATGATGTCTGGGTGTCTGGTGCCGGGATCTATTTGTCCTGGTGACACTACGTTCGGAGGTAGAGGAATTTCATGACGAATGCACGTGGTCGATTGTCTGAAGGCTTCGGCGTGTTGCCGGCGGATGTTCCGAATGACGGCATTCTGTTTGTGGACCATGAGGCGCAGGGGCGCTCCGGTCACGGTGGGAACTGCCTGACCGAGTGTGTGAACGGCGATATCGTGTCGTTCTATAGCAACGTGTCTGGTGAGGTCTACGAGGGGCACGGCGTTGCGGGCTGGTCGGAGTATCGTCGGTCGACCGACGGCGGGCAGACCTGGTCTGAAGCAGTGGCGCTCGACTACTCCAAACGCGCCTGGGAAGGCGATGAGATGTATTCGGCGCTCGTGTTTGGAGCGACGACCGCGCCCAATGGAACAGTAATAGCGTTTGTCTCTCGCTTTGCTGATTCCGACTGGACCAAAAAGTTGCCGCCCGTGTGCTTGCT
>CAUZNX010000394.1:0-2594 GCA_963580905.1 Dehalococcoidia bacterium
GTTCACATGTGAGGCATCGGACGCGAATATCGGCCCCGAGCCGTATCACTTCCCAGTCGAAACCGCCACAGGGGTGCGGCTTTCGGAGGCGGACGACATCGCCTAGGTGGAGATCGGTCGCCATGGCTTGCCCGCTTCGTCCAATATCGTGTTCACAAGCTGGCGCAGGTCGTCGGCGGCGGCGCGTGCGGCCCGCTCGAAGGTGGCCGGTTCTTTGGAGGCGTAGGTGATGCCGCGGGAACTGGAGACGATCAGGTTCCGTCCAGCCGGGTCTATTCCGGCGAGGATCGACTCTCGCAATTGGCCCTGTTGCGCTCCGACGCCGGGCAGCAGGATGGGCATCTCCGGGGCTATCTGTCGGACGCGGGCGAGGTCTTTGGGGTATGTTGCGCCGACGACGAGGCCGATGTTGGTGTTGCGGTCCCAGCGAACGGCGCTCTCGGCGACGTGTTCGAACAGCCACTTGCCAGAGCTGCCAAGGGCCTGATCTTGTAGCTCCCGCGCGCCTTCGTTGGACGATCGGCACCAGATGATGATGCCTTTGTCTTCATAGTCGATGAATGGGCCAAGGGCTTCAACGCCGGCGTAGCCATTGAAGGTGGCCGCGTCAAACCCCCAGGTATCAAACATTGCTTTGGCGTACTGGGTGTTGGAGGAGCCGATATCGCCGCGTTTGCCGTCGCCGAGGACGATTACGTCGGGGGCCTGGTCGCGGATGTAGGCGACGGTTGCTTCAAGAGCAATAATTCCGGTGCTGCCTTGCGCCTCGTAGAAGGCCATGTTTGGTTTGTAGGCGCACACGAGATCCTTTGTGGCATCGACGATGGCGCGGTTGAAGTCGACTATGTCCGGTATGGCCATCAGGTTTGGGTCGGGGTCCAACCCTACGCAGAGCAGGCTTTGGGTAGCCTGCGATGCTTTCGCTAGTTTCTGGCGAAAACCGGTCACGGGATCTCCTTCGAAACCAAGAGGGTCATACCCATCTGGACTCCCCGTCCGGGGGCGGGGTGGGGCATTTGCAGTTTACGTGTGGATGGGGCGATGGGCAAGTTTGTGTGGCGGATGCGGCTGGTGCTAGCATCGGATTTGAGGTGCTTTGTGAAGCTGAATTCTGGTCTTGTAGAGGGCAGGTTTGTTGAGAGGGTGAACCGGTTTGTTGTCAGGGTGGCCCTGGACGGACGGGATGTTCTGGCTCATCTGCCCAATACTGGAAGGATGACGGAGTTGTTTGTCCCGGGCGCCAGTGTATATGCCACGCCAGCACCGGAACGTCAGGAACGCAAGACTGCCTATGACCTGACGCTGGTGGAGTACGCGGATACGCTGGTGTCGGTGGACAGCCGTATGCCCACGGCGGTGTTTCGGGAGGCGGTGGACGCGGGGGCGCTGGTTGGTTTCGAAGGATACAAGGTAGACAGGGCCGAGGTGCCTCTCGGCGACAGTCGTATTGATCTGCTTCTGAGTGGGGGCGGGGGGATGTGTTACGTGGAGACAAAGTCGGTGAATTTGGTTGTGGGTGGCCGTGCGCTGTTCCCGGACGCTCCCACGGAGCGGGGTCGCCGTCATCTGGGCGAGCTTGCTGCGGCTGTGGTGTTGGGACACCGCGCTTGCGCCGTGTTCGTTGTGCAGCGAAGCGACGCCGTTGAGATGATGCCGCATCGGGAGGCCGACGAGTTGTTCGGGGAGGCGCTGGACCGGGCTGTTGCGTCGGGTGTGGAGGCGAGGGCCTACAGGTGCCGGGTGACTCTCCAAGAGATCACGATTGAGGAGAGCATACCGGTCAGGCTGGGGTCGGTTTGATGGCCAAATCTACTGCGTCGCTTGGGGAAGTCTACGAGCTGATGCTGGGACGGTACGGTCCTCAGTATTGGTGGCCGGCGGATTCGTGGTTCGAGATGATGGTCGGTGCGGTGCTCACCCAGTCCGCGGCGTGGACGAATGTTGAGAAGGCAATAGGCAACCTGAAGTCGGCTGGCAAGCTCTCTCCCGAGGCGATCCGGGCTACGCCGCAGGATGAGCTGGCGACGCTGGTGTACCCGTCGGGCTACTACAACGCCAAGGCCCGTAAGCTGAAGGCGCTGGCCGAGTACCTGGGGACGACTTGGGGGGACGACATCGATGCGATGACACGCGAGGACCTGGTTCCACTGCGGTTGGAGCTACTTGGCGTGCACGGCGTTGGGGAGGAGACGGCGGACGACATCCTGCTGTACGCCCTGGACAAGCCGGTGTTTGTGATTGATGCGTATACTCGACGGCTCGTCGATCGCCTGGGTCTCGCGCCCTGGGAGGACCGGTATTCCGCGTACCAGGCGTTGTTCATGGAGCGGCTGGAGCCGGACGCGGAGATGTACGGAGAGTACCACGCTCTGATCGTTCGGCACGCGAAGGAGGGATGCCGGAAAAAGGCCCCGCTATGTAATGGTTGTGTGCTGCAGGAGGTGTGCCCGACAGGTCGCGGAGGGGGGGGGGATTGGCGCAGGAGCGGAAGCCGTAACGGTGGCGGTACGCTGCCCTTCTAGGATTGGTTGTGGCAAGGTTCACAATCATCCCCGGGAGGGTGGTCATGACTGCAGAGATTGCGACGGTTTGGA
>CAUZNX010000395.1:0-2590 GCA_963580905.1 Dehalococcoidia bacterium
CCACCACTGTCCATTGCGACCACCTGATTCAGGCACGGGTCGACGGCACACCTGACCTGTTGGAGTCGGTCGCCGAGAACGACGAGGTCTATTCCTATCTGCGCTCGTCCTCCGCGAAGTTTGGGGTCGGGTTCTGGGGCCCTGGCGCCGGTATCATTCACCAGGTAATTATCGAAAACTACGCATTTCCCGGTGCCCTGATCATTGGCACTGATTCTCACACGCCGAACGCCGGCGGCCTTGGCGCCTGCGCTGTAGGCGTCGGTGGAGCCGATGCCGTCGAGGTAATGGCTGGACTCAACTGGGAGTTGCTTTTTCCCAAGCACATAGGGGTACGTCTGACAGGCGAACTTAACGGGTGGACCGCGCCGAAGGACGTGATCCTCTACCTGGCTGGGGAGCTCACTGTGGCGGGCGGTACCAACTCCATCATCGAGTACTTCGGTCCCGGGGCGCGCTCCATCAGCTGCACGGGCAAGGCGACCATTACTAACATGGGCGCAGAGTTGGGCGCGACCACCTCGATGTTCCCGTACGACGAGCGTATGGAAACGTATTTGCGAGCCACACGGCGCGGCGAGATCGCAGATTTGGCCAACGACAACCAGGCACTACTCATACCCGACGAAGATGTCGAGGCGAACCCGGAGAAGTATTTCGATACCGTCGTCGAGATCGATCTGTCGAAGCTGGAGCCACATGTTGTAGGGCCCCATTCGCCAGACCGGGCGCGTCCTATTTCGGCGCTGGCCGCTGAGGTCGCCGAGGGCTCCAACGGTTTTGAGGACAAGATAGACACATCCCTCATCGGTAGCTGCACAAACTCGTCCTACGAGGACATGAGCCGCGCAGCTGATGTTGCAGAGCAGGGCCGCGCACACGGTGTCGCTGCTGCCGGAACCCTGATGGTGACACCCGGGTCTGAGCAGATCAGAGCCACCATTGAGCGGGATGGGCAGCTCGATTCGCTGAAGGCCATCAATGGGGTGGTTTTGGCCAATGCCTGCGGACCCTGCATCGGCCAGTGGAAACGGGAAAAGGCCCTTGATGGCGTTCCCAATACCATAGTTACCTCGTACAACAGAAACTTCCCAAGACGCAACGATGGTCGCTCCGAGACGATGAACTTCATCGCAAGCCCTGAGATCGTGGTTGCCTTGTCTCTGGCTGGCCGCCTATCTTTTAACCCGCTTTCAGATAGCATTACTGCCCAGGATGGCTCTAGTTTTGTGCTCGAAGCGCCCGTCCAGGCCCCCGAGGTACCAGCCAATGGCTTTGAGGCAGGCGGCTCGGCCTATGTCGCCCCGCCTGAGGACGGCTCTCGCATCGAGATCGCCATTGATCCCAACAGCGAGCGGCTTGAGGCGTTGGAGCCCTGGGAAGCCTGGGACGGCGAGGATTACCTGGACGCGCCGGTTCTGCTCAAGGCCCAGGGCAAATGCACAACCGACCACATATCTCCAGCAGGCCCGTGGCTGCGCCTACGCGGCCATTTGAGCAAGTTCAGTGAGAACATGTTCATGGGCGCGATTAACGCCTATACGGGCGAAGCGGGCAAGGGCAAGAACGTCCTGACAGGTGAGACGGGGCATGCCTTCTCAAGGATTGCGACGGACTATCGCTCCAGTGGGGCACGATGGGTTGTGGTCGGCGACAACAACTACGGTGAGGGTAGCAGCCGCGAGCATGCAGCCCTGTCTCCAAGACTGCTCGGCGCGGCGGCAATCATCGCACGCAGCTTTGCACGCATCCACGAGTCAAACCTCAAGAAGCAAGGCCTGCTCCCTTTGACGTTCCAGGATCCGGCAGACTACGACCTCATTCGCGAAGATGACCGTATCAACCTGACCGGCCTGTCAGCACTCGCCCCAGGGCGGCCTGTGGACTGCACGGTGAACCATTCAGATGGGTCCAGCGATTCCATTTCGCTCGATCATTCCTTCAGCGCAGCGCAAATCGAGTGGTTCAAGGCGGGCTCAGCCCTCAACCTGCTTAGCCAGGCGACTGGCGGCTAGCACTCATCTTTTGGCCGATTGGTTTCATTGGCGCTTCATGCGTCAATATCCTAATTGGCTATAATTCTGGATCCCCGTTGGCGAACGTGCTTGCCACTGGGGATCCGTAAAGTAGAGAGGGTGCATGAACCAAGAGTACGTTAATCCGTTTTTGGCCCCGGCAAAGCTTGTTTGGGAGAGGGAGTTGGACCTGCCCCTCGAACTCTCGTCGGTTTCCGCAGTTTCACACAAGTTCACCACAGAGGACATAACCGCCGTCATTGGCGTAAGTGGCGAATTGGTGGGCAACGTCCTTTACGGGTTTCCCCTGACCTCCGCCAGAGGCATAATCGATATTATGGCCGGCACTGATTTCGAGTTAGACTCGGAGCTGTCGCTGTCCGCGCTTGGCGAATTGGCCAACATGATCACGGGTAACGCGGCGACGGAACTGTCGAGCAGCGGTTTCTTTTGCAACATCGCGCCGCCGGTGCTCATCCAGTCCAGCGGGACCGAGATTTCGACCCTGGGCAGGCCTCAACTCCTCGTGGTTTTTAATTGCGAAGTGGGTGATTTGAACGTGCGTATTAGCCTGG
>CAUZNX010000396.1:0-2589 GCA_963580905.1 Dehalococcoidia bacterium
CCGTCGGTCCCGAACAGCGCTTCGGCCTTGTCCCAGATGTCCTGATTGGCCTCGGCGGAGAGACCGGTCTTGATCGCCAGGAAGCCGTTGCGTATGAAGCCTCTCATTTGGTCGTCGCTGAGTCTGATCATGGTCATGTCGTTGCTCCTATCTATGAACGTGGGTTTCGTAGTAATGGGGACTACACGTCTCGGAAGCGAAAAGCGTATAGGTCGGCGTCCTTGAGGACGAAGCGCAGGTGCACGGTGGTGCCAGCCAATCCGACCGGACTTCCGTCGTTAAGCCAATTGTAGACGCCGTCGATCTCGTCCCCGAACTTCTCGGGCGCATCCGCGAGCGAGAGTCCAGACAAGGGGCGGCCCTCACCATCCTGAACTTCCACCCGTACGGAACCGACGGCCGATGTCGAGTAGTTCAGCTCCAGTTCGGATCCGGAGAACACGAAGGGGCGCGTGGTGAACTCACCGGCGCCGTATCCCGCGTTTACCGACACGAATCCATCGGTTCGCAGCGTGTAGCGATTGATGCGGGCGCTGGGGTAGCGTAGATGCTCGCTGACAAAAAGGCTCAACTCTTCGGGGGAGGTCTGGAGGATGCCGGTCTCCATGTAGATACCACGCTCGTGCCAGTTTTCCTGGTCCAGTCCCGGGCGCAGGAAGGCTCCAATAAAACTGCGGTCGAAGTTGAGGCCATCGCGGCTGGACATGAAGGCGATGTCGTTGACGCCTGCCCCGAATGCCCAATCTGGGTCCGGCGTGCGGTCCACTACGAAGCGCGAGGGGAACATCAAATATGTGCCAGGCGCACGTTGGTATTGGACGCAGGAGTTGGTATACATATGTTCGTATTGAGCTTCCCCAGGGTCCACGTCCTCCAGGGGGCTCCAGTTGAGGAAGTCATTGGATGTCGCCCGGCGAATCCATCTTACGCCGCCGAAGAAGTTCCCGGAACCCGCGACACCGCGGGTGTAGATGACGTATTCTTCGCGCCACGTGTCCCAGAATGGGAGATTTAGGGTGTCGAAAGGCCCGTCAGTCAGGACCGGCTCCTCTCGTATTTTGCTCCAGTGAATGCCGTCGGGCGAGCCTAGCGCGAGCAGGACTTTGCCCTCGCGTATGATCGCCTTATATTTTTCTGCGTCCGAGGCCAACGGATTGGCGTCCCGGAACGGAGCGAGATTGATGCCCGGACCCGTCCATACCAGGTTATTTCTGGTCGAGCCGTGGAAGTCCCTCTCCCCGACTTCTGGTTTTTTCCAGTGGATGCCGTCATCGCTTACCGCGTAGCCGGTGATTGAGTCGTTATCGCTCTCCCCGACGGCGGTGTCGCACCGATACCACCCGCGATAACCCTCCCCGTCTGGGAATGTGACCAGGTAGGAGACTCCCCTCTCTTCCCATGGATTATCTGCCGCAATAGCGATCTCGCGTCGCACTGGACTGTGTAGTTTTCGCTCGACGCCTCTACTTTCGGCGACCCAATAGTCGTCGACGAACAGCTGGCGGTCGGTTCCGATGTGATCCGGCGCTTGGGTGCTCATACTGCATCCTTGTGTTGGTGTAGGTGCATCTTGCAGCCCTGGATTGCGTCTATAGGCCGCTCATGAACTGGAATATGTCATCGTTGCGTCCTGGAAGTACCTCGTGCCCAAAATCGGGATACACGCGGAGCTCCTTTTCAGAGCGAATCTTGTTGTATGCGGCGAACTGGGTTGATGGTGGGCAGACAGTGTCCATCAGTCCCACCGTCATCATGACCTTGCCTTTGATGCGAGAGACCAGGTGCTGTATGTCGATATAGCCGAGCCGAGTGAACGCCTCGTCTTCCCGCTCGTGGAGTGGGTCGAAGGAGCGGAAGTAGGTCTGGAGCTCGAGGTAGGCGTCCTTGGCCTGGTCCATCTCCCAGACACGTTTGTAGTCGGACAGGAATGGGTATACGGGCGCAACGCGCTTGATCTCCGGAACTAGGGAGGCGCAGGCAAGGGTCAGCCCGCCGCCCTGGCTGCTACCGGTCGCCCCGACGCGACCAGCATCTACCTCGGGCATGTCCATGACTATCCTAGTGAGTTGGGCTGTGTCCAGGAATATCTGGCGGAATAGCAGCTTCTCCGGCGAGTCGCTAAGACCGCGCACGATGTGACCGTGCAGGGTGCCGCCCTTGACGCTACCGCTATCTTCTGACAGGCCACCCTGGCCCCTGCAGTCGAGGGCCGCTACGGTGTATCCGGCAGAGGCGAGACCGAGATGGGCGCTCCACTCGCCAGAGTTGCCGGCGTAGCCGTGGAACACCACGACGGCGGGGTGCGGCCCTTTGGCCTCCCGCGGTTTGAGGACTTTGGCATGGACTCTGGCGCCCCCTACGCCGGTGAAATACATGTCGAAGCACTCTATTGCTGGTGTCTGGAATGACGAGGGGATCAGCTCAATCGCAGGGTCTATCGCGCTCATCTCGCTGAGGCCCTTCTCCCAGAATGCGTCATGGTCTTTGGCCCTCGGGTTGATGCCCTCGTAGGTCTGCAGCTCTTCCCAGGACATGTCGAATAGCAGTGGCATTTACGGGTCCTCCATGTGATGTGCGCGTCGTTCCTCG
>CAUZNX010000397.1:0-2586 GCA_963580905.1 Dehalococcoidia bacterium
CAGCCTTGGGGCTCAGGAGCGTGAGTGCCGGGCCAGCGCCGACGCTTGAGCGACGAGGTTCTGTGTCCCTCAGATACTGTGTGCCCATAAGGAAAAATCAGGGTGGGGTATCTCTGTGGCAATGTCTGCTCGGCCGACTGTTTTGCAGCTTCGAATCAGGTTCGGTGGAATCATGGATCTCAAAGGGAATCTCAGACGGTTAGCTGATCACATTCGCCGGAATCCGGTTGTCAACAATGTGGTCACCAGCCTTGGCCGTCGCCTCCTTCCGTCCGGACCGCTCCGCCGCTGGTGCGTTAACCACCTGGCGCGTGAAGGAATTGTGTCGATCTCCCTACCTTGGGGAACGGAACGACAGTCGATTCGGTTGCAATCGGGGTCTGATTGGTTGACAAGCAGAATCTGGTGGGATGGGGTCGATGCCTTTGAGCCCGAAATTGGTCCGTACTTTGGATGTTTGGCGCCCCAGGCGAGATGCGTTCTGGACGTCGGCGCTTTCACAGGTTGGTACAGCGTTGTAGCAGCAACTTTGAACCCTGCGGGCCAGGTGTTTGCTTTCGAAGCGAATCCTGTAGTGGCAGCAAGCCTACGGAGGAACCTGGAGTTGAACTGCCTTGAGAACGTTCATGTATTGGAATGCGCTGTTGCAGAAGCGGACGGGCAAGGCGTTTTCCACGTCGGCGGGGCTGGCCTGCCGTCTTCGTCCAGTCTTGAATCCGACTGGCAGGGCCTGTATCACTCCATCTCTGTTCGGACCAGGTCGGTGGACAGTGTCCTTGAGGAGGCGGGCAAACCACCAGTGGATTTAGTAAAGATCGACGTAGAAGGTTCGGAACACCGGGTTCTGAACGGCATGGTGCAAACCCTTCGACGTTGCAGGCCTGTGCTGGTTGTCGAACTCCTACCGGATTATCGGGTTTCCTTTCTCGACTCCCTAGATTCTCTTACTCGGGAGGGGTATGACCTCTACGAATGCAATCCTGAAGCCCTGATACCTATCGCTCCCGGGATCGACGCGCTCATGGACGTAAGATCCATGAACTTCCTTGCTGTGGCCCGGAACAGCAAATCCTTTCCCTTGTTGGAGCCGTTCATTCAAGAGCACTGAGCGTCCTAATCGTGGGCTCGGACTCCCTACGCTGGAGGACCGTTCCGGTGCTTGTCTGAGTGGCTCATTTTCTTTCTTGACAGGGTTTCCCGGAGATCCTAAGAACTCCGCCCGGTCCTTCACTGTCTTGGCTGGAACCCAAACAGGGTTCGGTGTTGGTCTGGCCATGATGGCCTACTCGCCGGGAAAGCGATGCTGCCCACGGCCGGGCCATTGCAACGCTGGACCACATCTCCACCACGGTCAGCAGCACCGACGACCAACTCGATGACATGGCCGCGTGGCAGGAGAAGCACCAGGAACTCCATGACCGGACGGCCCGAACACCCCGATGAAGGTCTGGATCGACCAGGACCTCTGCCCCGGCGAGTGCATCTACATTGAGGTCGAGTAGGTCGACGCCCCGTAACGCTTGCTATGCCCCGTGCCCCGGAGCGATCCTCTTGGGGACAACACACACGGGGTACTGGAAATGGTAGTGCGCCCCCTAGAGCGTGCCCATATACACAGAACGGGCCCTTGGCCGCACGTCCTGGCACCGCCCATAGTAGGCCAGCCAGGGGCGCCGAATCCAGTCATACCAACGATCCGTGGCCGCTGTGGTCAGGTCGTCGGGACCTCGACCCATGAGGTCGTGTCCTCGTCCCACACATCCCTGCCGTCGTCGGGCATCGGTGTCGGTGGCTCCCAGTTGGTCGTGGAGTCGTTGAGCGTCCACGATGGGAACGGCTGAGGCACGATGAAGGCGCCACGCTCTGCGTCGAAGGTCATGCCGATCCCGGCGTAGCGGGTCCGGTAGCTGCCGTTGTACGACGTGCGCCGCCACGACCCGCCGAGCAGGTCGTTGCAGAACGCCTCCCCGATGGAGTCCACCTCATCGCCTGACGGTCCGCCCGGGGTTTCCATTATCCAGCGGCCAGGGTGAGCGGGGCCCGCATTATCCCCAGGATTTTAGCTACTTCATTTCAGATCAGAGTGCTGTAGTGGCAGCGACAGGCCGGGGTCACCCACGGATTGGTCAGTGTCTGATTCAATCCCGGTCCGGTTGCCTAACCGCGGTCACAACGGCGGCCATCGCCCCCGACCCGCAATCTCGCTCCCCGGCGAAGGTGACGGAAGCCCCGGAGGCCTCGAACATCTCGGCGACCTTCGAAATCCGTTGCGGGTGGTCATGGGCTGGCGAGAACATGTCGAAGGTATCGAGGACCGCCCATTCTCTGATCTGCTCATCGGACAGGCCGTCGGGAAAGGTCCCCGACACATCGACAACCGGGATGAACCTTGCCAGTGGGCGGAGTCGTGTCTGTGAGAGCCATCGGTGGGCTCGAAGCATCCATCCGATGTTCCGTTCGATCACGCTGAGGAGACGATGCTCCGGCATCCGTCTGGTGATCGGGCGGAGTAGGTATTTGGCCTGGACCTTTGTCCACCAGCCTCGGACCTGGTAAAAGTCCGCGGCAATCTCGCCCCCTGGTCGA
>CAUZNX010000398.1:0-2581 GCA_963580905.1 Dehalococcoidia bacterium
ATGGGACGACGCGGATCGCCGTCGCAGGGCGAGAGCGTTTCCGAATAGACTCCATCACCCAGCAGCTCCCTTACTTGGAGGGCCAGGTGACAATGCTGGAGGAGGATCCTGGCGCGGCTCTCTCCCACGACGAACTGATGGCGGTGTGCAGGACTACTGCCCACCAGGTGCGCCTGGTGCACGGACTGAACGGAGGATGGATCCGTGAACCCAAGCTACCTGACGACCCGGTGGCCCTTTCCTACTTCATCGCGGTGCTCCTTCAGGTGGAGAGCGACGAGAAGCAGGCGGTCCTCGAAGAATCCACGACCGCCGACCGTCTCAGGTTGGAGCTGAGCCTCCTCGATCGGGATCGCCCAGAACTAGAGGATCGTGTCGCCGAAAAGCTTGGTGGGGAGCGCGGATAGCCGTGATTGCCATTGCGCGGTCTGCGATGCCTCTGTTCTTGGGCATATATGCGGCCCTGCTGTTGGTTCTCGCGTGCAGCTCCCCGGAAACCTCCCCTCTTCCCGATTACATTTCCGTACCAGACGGCGCTTTCGCGTGGGAGGAGGTGTCCCGCGACGACCTGACGGGTGGAGCAACGCTGCGACGTCTGGATCTCGTATCCCAGGTATGGCAGAGTGCAGAGTGGCACCATCGAATCGACATCGTCGTCCCACAGCACATCGAAAGCAACCCCACACAGGTCTTACTGGTCATCGCCGGTGACGCGGGTGACGATGGTTTTCTGTCCTACGCTGGATTGATCGCAAGCAGGATAGGTGCGCCTGCAGCCGTCCTCTACGACGTGCCCAATCAGCCTCTGCTGGGTGGTCTCAGAGAGGACGCGCTGATAGCAGAGTCTTTCGCCCGCTACCTCGAAGACGGGGACGAAAAGATGCCTGTGCTGCTCCCGATGGTCAAGAGCGCCGTTCGGGCCATGGATGTGATCGAGCAGCTTGTGGAGGTCGATCTCGGCATGCATGTCTCGGGCTTCGTGGTCACCGGAGGCTCGAAGCGAGGATGGACAACATGGCTCACCGCTGCGGTAGACGACAGGGTCAGTGCCATCGCCCCACTTGCATACGACAATCTCAACATGTCGGCACAGATGCAGCACCAGTTAGATACCTGGGGCGCATTTAGCAGCCAGGTCTCAGACTACACCAGGCGCGACATACCGCAGATACTGCTCTCTGGGGAGGATTCCGCGCGGCGATTGGAGGCCATGGTCGACCCCTATGCCTATCGTGACGGCATCGTGGTGCCTAAGCTTATCGTGACCGGTACCAACGACGCTTACTGGCCACTGGACTCCGGTGGGCTCTATCTCGATGATCTCGAGGGCGAGACGTTTCTGCTCCACGTACCAAATGCCGGCCACGGCCTCGAATCGGGTATAGACAGGGTAGTCGGTGGCCTACTCGCCCTGTTTCTGTATGCCGACGGTCGTATAGATCTCCCGATACTGGGCTGGGAAGTCGGTGAGGGGGATGGGGATGCGTTGCTAAGCCTCACATCGGACCGAAAACCAGTTGCCGTTAGGGCGTGGACCGCAACATCGACGAGCGGGGACTTCAGAGGGTCCAACTGGGCGGCAGTTGATATGGCTTTAGACGATCGGGCCTTCGCTCACAGATTGTCTGTGCCCGGCGATCGCCGGCTGGCCGTATTTGGGGAGGCAGAGTACGCGCTCGACGGCGGCGGCGCCTTCTTCCTCTCGACACGAATCAGCATGTTGGGCGAAATTGAATAGCCGGACCAGCGCAAGCCTGTCGGGACTCGAAGTTCGAATTACGCCTGTACGACCCACGAATAACTAGCCTGGGAGGTAGCCCGCCTTGTGAAACACGTCCGCCAGCCTCGCTATGCCCTCGTGTATCTCTTCGGGCGTGTTATACCCGTAGCACAGCCGTGCGTAGTTCTTGCCGGACACGCCGTCCGGGGCGAAGTTGACGCCGGGCTGGTAGCCTACGTCGGCGTCCAGCGCCAATGCATGGGTTGCGGCTAGATCCGCGTCCTCCCTAAATTTGACCCAGACGTAGAGAGCGCCGTCCGGCCGACCCCACGAGGCGGCGGAACCGAAATTCTCTCCGAGAGCGGCGAGCATCGCATCACGTTTGGTCCTCAGAATATCGTTGATGTCGGCTATGTGGTCTTGCAGCCCGGATGTCGCGTACCGGTGGACCGCCAGTGCGGTGAACTGGTTTACGCCACCACCACTCTTGATCGGTCTCACAACGTCCATCACGGCGGGCGGCGCAGTCAGATAGCCGATTCGCATCCCTGGCGCGATGATCTTCGAGAACGAGCCCACGTACATCACAAGCCCGGCCTCGTCCAGTGAATGGATTGACGGGACGGGGTCGCCGTCGTACCTGAGGTCGACGTAGCAGTCGTCCTCCAGTATCGGTACCGAGTGCTTGCGCGCCAGCCGCACCATCTCTTGGCGTCGCTCCAGGGTCATCGTCCAGCCCTGCGGGTTCTGAAACGTAGGGATGGTATAGATCATCTTGACCGCTTTGCCCTCGGCTTTTGCCGCGACTATGGCGCTCTCCAGCGCGTCGGGCAGCATGCCATCGCCGTCGCACTGCACACC
>CAUZNX010000399.1:0-2580 GCA_963580905.1 Dehalococcoidia bacterium
GCGCAGAAGAATTTCCGTTCTTGGTGAGTCTGCCGAACCATACGGCGGCAGTTTCCCTTCTTTGATGTCGTAGGAATATGGGTCAAGGGTCTCGCCCTTGTGGGTGCAGGGTCTCGCTCTTGGGCGTGGTAGTATCTGTGTAGCAACTACTACAGGGGTACAAATGACGACGCCAGCCGAAGAACAGAAACTCGATTTTATTCGTGAGATGATCGCGAACGACCTCACAGCAAAGATCCTGCCACACGGTGTGGTTACACGGTTCCCACCCGAGCCGAACGGCTACCTGCACATCGGACACGCCAAGTCGATATGCCTGAACTTCGGCGTCGCGCAGGAGTTTGACGGTCGCTGCCACCTCCGTTTCGATGACACCAACCCCAGCAAAGAGGACGACGAGTACGTCGAGTCGATCAAGAAGGACATCGCCTGGCTTGGTTGGGACTGGGGAGAGCACCTCCACTTCGCATCGGACTACTTCGAGACGTTGTACCAGTACGCCGTGACCTTGATAGAGCAGGGCAAGGCATACGTAGACGACCTCACCCAAGAAGAGATCAGGGCTGGTCGGGGTACGCTGACATCCCCCGGCGAGGAAAGTCCCTACCGTGGGCGCTCCGTTGAGGAGAACCTGGATCTGTTCGGCAAAATGCGAGCCGGGGAGTTCTCCGAGGGTGCTCGAGTGCTCCGCGCCAAGATTGATATGACGTCCGGCAACCTCAACATGCGAGACCCCGTGTTGTACCGCATCGTGGACGCACCACACCATCGCACAGGCACTGAATGGCGCATCTACCCCATGTACGACTTCGGTCATGGCCAGTCGGACTCCATTGAGGGCATCACCCACTCGTTGTGCACCATGGAGTTTGAGGACCATCGCCCGCTGTACGATTGGGTTCTGGAATCGCTGGGCCTGTACCACCCGCAGCAGATCGAGTTCGCTCGACTCAACATCAGCTACACCATCCTCAGCAAGCGGAAGCTCTTGCAGCTAGTGCAGGAGGGCCACGTCTCCGGCTGGGACGACCCGCGTATGCCAACCATTTCCGGCCTGCGACGTCGAGGATACCCGGCTGAAGCCATCCGCAATTTCTGCGATAAGATCGGCATCGCCAAGCGGCCAAACACTGTGGAGCTTGCGCTGCTTGAGCACTCGGCGCGAGACTACCTCAACCAATATGCATCGCGCGTGCTTGGCGTGCTGCGACCGCTGAAGGTCATCATCGATAACTACCCGGAAGGTCAGACCGAGGAGCTTGAGGGTATCAACAACCCGGAGGACCCGGAGGCGGGGACGCGGACGGTGCCGTTCTCTGGCGAGCTGTACATTGAGCAGGACGATTACATGGAAGACCCGCCAAACAAGTACAATCGCCTGGCACCTGGCCGGGAGGTGCGCCTGCGATATGGGTACTTCATCACCTGCGTCGGCGCCGACAAAGACCCGGTGTCCGGCGAAATCACAGCCATCCACTGCACCTACGACCCGGAGACCCGTGGCGGTCAGTCGCCAGACGGTCGTAAGGTGCGCGGCACGATTCACTGGGTATCGGCGGCGCACTCACTACCGGCGGAAGTGCGACTGTACGAGCCCCTCTTCAGTGAAGAGCATCCTGACGATGTCGATGATTTCCTGACGGTGCTTAACCCGGATTCCCTTGATGTGATAACGGGCTGCCAGGTGGAGGCCAGCCTGAAGGATGCCTCGCCGGGAGACGGCTTCCAGTTTGAGCGACTCGGCTACTTCTGTGTGGACGAGGTGGATTCGAATCCCGGCGCGCTGGTGTTCAACCGAACGGTGCCCCTACGCGACACCTGGTCCCGCCCTGTTTAGCCCGCTAGCGGGTCTTGCTCCGCTGCGCGCCCTCTTAGAGGGTTCTGTCCGCTGCGCGGGGTGACCCACCAACATCAGGTAACCGTCAGGCACGTGGGTGCCCGCTCAGCCCTGCCTAGAGAGGTCGTTCGATCAGTTCTTTCTCCGTCCACGGCGTCTGCATAGGCGCGATGACCTCTTTGGCCAGTCGCTCCGCCTGTGCCTCCCACACGCCGGGAGTGCCGGGGGGCCGCAGCACGAACTTGGTGATGCCCGCCTCCACGTACTCGTTTAACGTCTCCTGAATCATCTCCGGTGTCCCCAGCGCGGTGTACGACTCCAGCCCCACATCTTCGCGACGTCGAGCCAGGGCGGGTGCTGCAAGTTCTAGGGCACCTTCCTTCGTATCGGCTATCGCGCAGATGATGGAGACGCCATAGTGGTCGTCCTCGATAACGCGGTCGGACTCTGCAGCGTACACCTGTATCGCCTCGATGCCGTCGCGGCATTCCTGCGGCGTGATGGCAGAAGGCAGCCACCCCTCGCCCAATCGCCCCGTGCGACGCAACGCAGCATCGCTTCGGCCACCAATCCAAATTGGCGGGCCGGGCTTCTGGACAGGCTTCGGCTCAATAGAGATGTTCTCAAAGTTGTAGTACTTGCCGTGGAAAGTCGCCTCGTCCTGGGTCCACAGCAGGTTCAGGGCCTGAATCACCTCGTCGGTCCGGGGTGCGCGCTCGGCCTTGGACACTCCGCAAGCCTCG
>CAUZNX010000400.1:0-2575 GCA_963580905.1 Dehalococcoidia bacterium
CGTCCTCGACATGGGCACCGGCGGCGGAGAGCGGTTTTCCGAACTGATCGAGGGATACGACGGGCTCGCCGTCGCAACCGAGGGATGGTCAGGAAACGTCCACGTCGCGTCACAGGCGCTTCGTCCGTACGCCGCACCTGTCGTGTATGCCTCCGGCCTGAGCATGCCGTTTGCGGACGCGTGTTTTGACCTGGTACTCAACCGCCACAACGAGCTTGACCCCGCCGATGTCGCCAGGATTCTCTCGCCAGGCGGCACCTTCCTGACCCAGCAGGTTGGTCACAACAACTGGCAAGAGCTTCGGGCCTTTTTCCCCAGGCAAACGGACTTCGGTCCCAAATTCGACCGGTACCAAAAGGGGTTTCTCTCGGTGGGGCTCACCATCGACCAGGCAGAGATCCACGATACCCCGGTGGCGTGCCAATCACTCGGCGATCTGGTCTACCTGCTCACAGCGACCCCTTGGACGGTGCCCGGCTTCGACCTCGAAGCGGACCTCTACACCCTTCTCGCCCTGGAACAAGCCCTCTACAAAGACGACCACATCAAACTCACAAACAGCAGATACATCATCGAGGCACACAAGCCGTCCGGCTAAAGAGCTGGTCGTGCCCCAGGCGTCATTTCAAGCTGTCACGCACCAGGACTTCTTCGCCCTCGCGAGTCGAGACCTCACCGTCGAGCCTCGCGTTTAGCAGCGACCCCAGCGCCTTGCCCACCAGAGGCCCTTCCGGCACACCCAGGGCCATCACATCCTTGCCGTCTAAGATAGGAGTGATGTTGCGCAGCTCCGCCAGGTAACGCTCAATGTTTGCTCTCGCCGAAGTGTCATCGGTCGCGATAGCGCTTCCCTCGATGGCTGCCGGGTGACTCCTATGCAAGGCTGAGTGGATGCGACTCGGCCTGATGTCCGGAGATGCCAGTATCTCGATTACAGACCTCAGTGACGCTACGTCCCGCACCACCCGCGCCCACTC
This sequence comes from Dehalococcoidia bacterium, assembly GCA_963580905.1. Taxonomy (GTDB): domain Bacteria; phylum Chloroflexota; class Dehalococcoidia; order Lucifugimonadales; family CAJWER01; genus CAJWER01. The sequence goes on from CAUZNX010000400.1 coordinate 978, forward strand.
GGAGTCCATGTTCAGGCGTCGGACGAGGCCGGGCACGGAAGTCTCCTCCGTGCCATACGTAATAGCAGCCAGCAGCACGAGGACGCCGTTGTCCCTGGTTCCGGTAGCCGTGGCCAGTCTGTCCCTTACGTCGTGGTCTATACCCAGCGCAGGGTGCACCGCCGCCAGCACGCCAAGGTCGCTCGCCAGCCCCAGAGCCTGCGGTGCTGTCTTCTCTTCCAACAGCCGCACAAGCTCATGGCGTATGCGGTCCCCAGAAATGCCGTCCAGGTGGTGCAGATCATGCCGCAGCAAGCCTTCTGTGGTGGGCTCCAGCCCCAACCCGAGACGGGCCATGTAGCGCACAGCCCGCAGAATTCGAGTCGCATCATCTGCAAAGGAGCCATCGTGCAGGACACGGAGTACCCGTGCCTCCAAGTCCGCACGCCCTCCGTGGGGATCAAGCAGGCGACCCCATTCATCGGGGTGCAGCGAGACGGCCAGGGCGTTTATTGAAAAGTCACGGCGGGCCAGATCATCGTCAATATCACCAGGGGACACCGTCGGCAATGCGCCGGGGTTTGTGTAGGTCTCACGGCGAGCCGCCACCAGATCCAGCTCGACATCGCCGACACTCAGCTTCGCGGTGCCGAACTCCGACCGTGATACGACCTCGCCACCGAGTAATCCCGTCAGATGTTCGGTCGTCTCAGGCGTGCTGTTCTCAACCGAGATGTCCAGGTCCATGGAGACGCGCCCCAAGAGCAAATCTCGCACGGTCCCGCCCACCAGATACAGCATAATATCCAGGCCGACGGACGCCTCGGAAGCAGCCCGCAGGACGGCAAGCTGCCCCGATTCAAGTGACTGCTCCAGAAGTTCGCCGACGTTCTCCATCAATCTAGTCTCCTGCCACTAGCCACCTTCCTCAAGGTGATCATCGAACCATGCCAGGGTACGAACCAGATACTCCTCCCGCATCTTCGGTGGGCCTGACTTTACGAAGCCGTGGGATCCCCCTGGAAACCGCACCATTTCGACCTCTTTCCCAAGTCGTTTCAGTGCTACGAGGTACTCCTCGCTCTGGCCGATGGGGCAGCGAACGTCGTCCTCGCCATGAAGCAGGAGCACCGGTGTCTCGACGTTGTCGGCATAGGTCAACGGCGAGTGCTCGACCAATAGTGCAGCGTCCACCGAGGTGCCGCCCCAGTGAGGCTCGCCAAAGCTGACGCCGATATCAGACGTGCCATACATACTCACCAGGTTGATGCACGGCGCCCCCACGACCGCCGCGGCAAACCGTGTGTCATGGCCAATTATCCAGGAGCCCATGAATCCGCCGTAACTATAGCCGTGTACACCCAGGCGGTCGGTGTCGACGTAGTCCCGCGTGCATAGCTCGTCCAGTGCGGCCATGATGTCGAGGTAGTCCTCACCGCCCCACTCCCGAAGCACCGCCCTCGCGAAATCCGGGCCATAGGACGACGAGCCACGTGGGTTCACCGCCAGCACAATATATCCGGCCGCGGCGAGCACCTGATGCACACCATCGAAGGCGTCCCGGAACCGGCCGTGCGGACCTCCATGGATATCCACGACCACCGGGTATTTTTTGTGCG
>CAUZNX010000401.1:0-2571 GCA_963580905.1 Dehalococcoidia bacterium
CGGTCCAGTTGCGGAAATCCTTCGAGGTCGTCCGCCTGATCCAGCGCACCCCGCCGATGAAGCTGCCCGCACCCGCGACCGCCCTGGTGTAGATCACGTACTCGCCTCGGACCTCGTCCCAGAAGGGGATGTTCATCGTGTCGAAAGGCCCCTCGGTGAGGATGGGGTCCTGCATGATGCTCCAATCCTTACCGTCATGAGAGCCCAGTGCAACGACGACCAATTCCTTGCCTTCGTATCTGATACCCACCGCCTTGAAGCGCTCCTCCTCCGTCGCATCCGGGTTGGAGTCGAGGAAGACGCCGAGCATACCGCTGGGACCCATCCAAACCAGGTTGTTATCCTTGGAGCCCTCGAACTCATGGAGGCCAACACGAGGCTTGACCCATGTGATGCCGTCGAGGCTCTCGGCGTAGGCGGTCTTCCTGAACCACGACATCTTCGGGTTATCGAATATCGAAGCATCGTCGCAGGTGTACCAGGCCTTGTAGATGTTGCCGTCCTTCACCGTGGACATGCCGCCAACGTAGCCCATCTCCCAGGGATTCTGGGGGGTGATTGCGGCATTCCGCCTCACCGCCGGGTGCATTCGACGCCGTGACCCGTCGGAGGTGGCGATCCAATGGTCGTCCATGAATAGCTGCAGATTTGAACCAATCGCCTCGGGTGCTCTAGCGCTCACTTTGCTCTCCTATTTTTGCCTTGGACCTAGCCTCGAATTCTCCCCACGACACGTCGCACCGCGTCCACAAGCCCATCGACGTGCTTTTCGGTGGTCAGCGTGGACAGCGACCCAGCGCAGCTTTGTTGAAGCAGGATGCCCTCGTTGAGCAGGCCCGTAAATAGCGCCCCGGTCATCTGCTGGTCACCGGCGAGCATGGAACGGTAGTCCATAACCGGCCCGTCGGTGAAGTGGATGCCAAAAAAAGACGCGATTCCCGTCACCTGAACGGGCATATCCATCTCGTAGAACACCGCCTGCAACTTGGCGCGCAGCATGCCGCCGAGGCGGTTCATGCGCTCGTACACTTCGGGCGTGAGGTGCCTCATCGTGGTCTCGCCTGCGGTCATCGTCATCGGGTTGGCGTTGAAGGTGCCCGCATGCGGGATGGCGTCCGCGCCGCGGCTGGGATCGAAGAGCGACATGATGTCCCGGCGTCCGCCGAAGGCCCCCGCAGGCATCCCGCCGCCGATGATCTTGCCCAGGGCCGTCAGGTCGGGCTCGACACCGAACATCTCCTGTGCGCCGCCTGGGGCGATGCGCAGGCTCTGGACCTCGTCGAACACCAGCAGCATGCCCAGGTCGCGGGTCAGGTCGCGCATACCCCTCAGGAAACCAATCTCCGCCGGGGCATATCCGAAGTTCGAGACCACCGCCTCCATGATCACGCAGGCCAGTTCCCCGTGGCGTTCACCTAGGATGACCTCGCAGGCAGCGAGATCGTTGTACGGCAGCACGACAACCCCCTCCGCGACCGACGGGGGCATGCCAGGAAACTCTGGGACGGCAGTCGGGCCCTTGGGGTCCAGCTCTTCCGCTGCTGGGTGAACGCTAATGGAGGCATATTCGTGGGAGCCGTGGTAGCCACCCTCAAACTTGGCGATGCCATGTTTCCCGGTAAAGGCGCGGGCGACGCGGATCGCGTTCAGCGTGGCTTCCGTGCCCGAGCTGGTGAAGCGCACAAGCTCCATCGATGGGATGCGTTCGCACAACATCTCGGCCAGCCGAACCTGGACCGCGGTGGGGCCGCTGAAGGCTACCCCTTTGGCTGCCTGCTCGGACAGGGACCGGACAATCTCGGGGTGGGCGTGCCCCATGATGAGACTGGTGGCGTTGAGCATGAAGTCGAGGTAACGGTTGCCGTCCACGTCGTGGATGTAGTGCCCCTCACCGCGCTCGACGAAAATTGGATACGGTGCGAAGTAGGCCGTGCCCCGGGAGCTGCCCCCCGGCAGGTACTGCTCGGCCTCACCCTGAAGCTCTCTGGATGTTGGGGTCGACTCGACGTATTTTGCCGTTTCCTGTTCAGGAGTAGATGTCAACGTTCCCCTCCCTGATCTGGCCGTCTACCTCGACTAATCCAGCGTGGGCAGCGCACTCTGCATTGAGTGAATGCGCCTGTATGTCGACGCACTCGACAGAGTGGGTGTGACCCCCTGTACTGCGGCCAGGAACGCGAGGACACTCTCTCGCATGCCCACGAACCCAAGGGTCGGCCGGGAGCAATCCAAGACGCTTGTAGTCCAGTCCGCATCGCCGGTCCGATGGCGATACTCGCCAGAGAGCAGGTCCGCGAACGCAGCCCCCTCACTGCCGATGACCTCGATTGTGAGAGAGAACGGCTCCGAGCTGCGCAGGTCGAAGGCCCACTCGCCATTTGCGCCGTTGGAGAGCTGGAACAGCGCCCTGCCAACCTCGTGTCTCGGTTGGGCAGTGAACAGCTCCACACGTGTGGCCGCTGATTCGGCGACAGCGTCAATCGCGTCGATGTACCAGGTGCTGAGCCCGGGGGCCATCGCCGATAGGGCCGGGTCTCGCCCGGCCGACCAGTCGCAGACGTGCCTGACTTC
>CAUZNX010000402.1:0-2561 GCA_963580905.1 Dehalococcoidia bacterium
TGGATACCTGGCCACATGGCCCTTACCTGGTGGGCGATAGGGCGAGTCTGAAAATACCGGGAAATCGGTCGAGGTCATGGCGAATAGCTCCAGTTCGCGGGTGTCGCCCACCGATCGGATCATGCCCTCCTCGCCCATAATGTCGAAGTTCCACTGGGCCGCGCCCGAGGGCATGCTGCGTATGAACGCCCGAGCGCCGTTGTCGAAGGCCAGGTAGCCGTTACCCGCGATATCGTCGTCGCTGGCTGCGGCCTCGTCCGACTCCATCTCCCCGACTACCCACTGTACGTCGCCACCGGCAAGGAAACGCACCGTGTCCAGCAGGTGGCTCCCATTATGAGATAAGGTGCACGACGCGTGTGCCGTGACCTGAAGCACCTTGCCGATCTGGCCTTCATCGATGATGCGTTTTGCCTGAGTGTACAGCGGGTTCCATCTGCGGGCGCAGTTGATGGCCAGGGCCACGCCTTCCTCGCGGCAGACCCGAACCATCGTGTCGGCCTCTTCCAGTGAAAGGGCGATTGGCTTCTCCGCCCAGATCGCCTTGACGCCGGCCCGGGCCACGTCCTGCACGATTTGTGAGCGTGCGCGTGCGCTTGTGCATACGCTGACGATGTCGAGGTTCTCGTTGGCGAGCATTTCGCGGTAATCGGTGTACAGGTGAGTGTCAGGAACCTGCCACCGCTCACCGAACGCCTCTCGTTGCCCGTCGTGTAGGTCGGCCCCTGCGACGAGGTCGACATTGGGCGAGTTAAAATAGGCCGGCCCGTGGCAGTATGGCAGGAACACTGATCCGCCATGTACCATATCGTCGTCGAATGTACTGCCCATGCGACCGAGGCCTATCACCGCCGCCTTGTAAGTTGTCATCCGTTCCTCCGTGGTTGTACTGGCGCGATAATATATCAGCGAGGGTTTTGGGATACAAGATGCACTGGTCGATATCGCGAAGACAGGCTTGATGCCACTATGAAAGCGAAAGCCGCTCTGATACTCGTGCCGTTGGCGGCGATGTGGCTGGTCGAGCTCGTGAACATTCTGGTCGACCACCGGCTGGTGGAGTGGGGAATCCTACCGCGGACCGTGTCGGGGTTCCTGGGCATTCCGCTGAGTCCCTTTATTCATGGCAGTCCAAGCCATGCGCTGTCGAACTCCATTCCTTTTGTCGTGCTGGGCGGCGCTGTACTCATGCAGGGTGCTCGACGCTACGTACTGCTATCTGTGTTTGTGATCTTCGGCGGGGGTGGGATCGTGTGGCTGATGGCTCGCGCCTCATTCCACGTGGGGGCGAGTGGGGTGGTTTTCGGGTACTTCGGCTACCTTTTGGCCCGAGGCTGGTACGAGCACACGTTCAAGTCAATAGTGATCGCGGTGGTAGCCCTGGTTCTCTACGGCGGAGTGCTACTGGGTCTTTCGCCCACCTCCTCCGAGATCTCCTGGGAGGGCCATCTATCCGGTTTCCTCGTCGGCATACTGGCCGCTCGCATGTTGAAATCACCCCCTCGTACGTAGTCTGGATAACAGGTACGCCTTGCAGATCACGAAGGTGGCAACAGCCATTTCGGTGGCACGCGGATGGCGAGTAGTTTTGCCTGGGCGCACTCCTCGTCTTCGGCGTAGATCGAGCAATCGACCAGGGTCTTTCGGTCGGTGATGTCCGTAATTTGAGCGCGTAACGTGACCTCTTCAGCGATGGGAGTGGGGCGTTTGTACGACACGTTTAGGTAACCAGTGGCGTACCAGATGCGCTCCCCTGAACCAATCTCCCTGCCCTCGTCCCGGTATGCTGCGGCTATAGCCGTGCAGATGCTATGGCAATCTATCAGCGTGGCAATGATCCCACCGTTGAGAACGTGGGTGGGCCCCGCCATATGGTAATCTCGCGGCTTCCAGTTGCACACGGTCTCCTCACCGTCCCAGTAGCTCCTGATTTGGAGACCATGCTCGTTGAGACTCCCGCAGCCAAAGCAATGGTTACCCTGGATCAGCTCCTGGAAAGCCTTTTGTTCATTCTTCATCATGGACAGACCTCAGTGATCGAGATATTTCCCATTGCGCTCGACGCCATAAGTTGGAACAAGTCTATGACCATCAGAGCCTGCTGTCACGATGTTGACGGTGAGAAAATTGCTGACGCCACCATCTTCGGCATATGATATCGCGTGGTAAATTCATTTCGTAGGAGGACTCAGGTGAAAGTGCTTGTCATGGGTTCGGGCGGCGTCGGTGGTTACTATGGGGCCGTGCTACATCGAGCCGGTCACGACGTGACCTTTGTCGCTAGAGGCGATCACCTGGAGGCCATACAACGAGACGGCTTGCGGGTCGAGAGCGCCGGATCGGGAAATTTCACGATTCATCCTACCGCCACTAACAAACCGGACTCATCCCACGCCGCCGATCTCGTGCTCTTCTGCGTGAAGGGCTACGACAATGATGGGGTGATCCCTCTGATGGCCCCCGCCGTGGCGGCGCATACGTCGATCCTGACGTTGCAGAACGGTATCGGCAGCGGCGACGTTCTTGCTCAGGCCTTCGGTGCGAAAAAGGTCCTGCTCGGC
>CAUZNX010000403.1:0-2556 GCA_963580905.1 Dehalococcoidia bacterium
ATGGGTTCAAAAATGATAGGACCGCCATCTGCAGATTGTCAATCGACGCCGACCGTTCGTATAATCGGCCCAACCCGCCCTGGCACTCGATCGCGGGGGCGGCCACCCACTACATAAAATAATACACACGGGGGCGACTTGTGGATAGCGAAACCAATCACGATTTTCCGTCAACCTTTGACGGCCTACTCAAACTCGTAAAGAGGCTCCGAGAGCCCGGCGGCTGCCCATGGGACCGGGAGCAGACGCGCCAAACGATGAAGCGCTACGTCATGGAGGAGTGCTTCGAGCTGATCGATGCAATGGAGTCCGATGAACCGCGAGAGATCGCCGAGGAGATCGGTGACGTCGCGTTCAACCTCGCATTCCAGATACAGATGGCCAAGGAAAACGGCGAATTCGAGGAGAGCGAGGTGTTCGCCACAGTCGTCGAAAAGCTCACGAGACGGCACCCGCATGTCTTCGGCGACGTGGAGGCCAGCACCTCCGACGAAGTGCTCACCAACTGGCGCCAGATCAAAAAGGCCGAACACGGGGGGAACAAGGGCTCCCTCGCGGGCGTTCCAATGTCGATGCCTGCCCTGGCCCACGCACAGACCATACAGGATCGCGCAGCCGGGGTGGGCTTCGACTGGGAGGACCCGGAGGGTGTGCTTGCAAAGGTAACCGAGGAGTTGGGAGAGCTGGCCGAGGCCGAGACGCCGCAGGATGGCGAAGCAGAGTTCGGTGACCTGCTCTTCTCGATGGTCAACGCCGCCCGCTGGATGGGTATAGACGCCGAGTCCGCGCTCCGCGGGACCGGCAAGCGCTTCCGACAACGTTTCGGGTCCATGGAGCAGATGGCGGACGAAGACGGCACAACGCTAGCCGAGCTCGACCTGGAGGCGAAAGAGGCGCTATGGCAGCGAGCCAAGCGTGCTGCGCGCGCTGAGTGAAGCGGGTGGTACGCTCGCTTTGAAGCGAAACAGCATCATCTTAGACTGACGGTTCTACATCTCCGCCCATTTTCAGTATCTGGGGAAACTTGAGTAGGACCGCTCCCGAGAGCACGAAAAGTCCGGCTGCTGCCAGCAACGTCGCGTCCTGCACCCCCATTAGCTGTGCCATCGCCCCTGCCACGACACTCCCTAATGGGAAGATGCCGAATGTCATCGTGGAGATAGAAGCCACCCGCCCCCTCAGCGCGTCCGGCACCATCGAATTCACCGACGCCGACAGAATCGATAAGAACGTCATCAACGCCCCATTCGCGAGCATCAATAGGAGCACGGCAGGCGCAAATCCCGACACTCGCGAGAAAGCAGCCATTGCGACCGCCACAACTCCCAGCGCCACCGCAATGAACACGCCCTTTCTTCGGACATTCCCCACGGACGCGGCAACGACTGTGCCGACGATATTCCCTAAACCAATAAGTGACATCAGGAGACCCAGGCCAGCCGCATCCATTCCATATACGTCCGACGCGTAGACCGGCAGAAGGCCGTGTACGAAGGGGAAGAAAAACAGGGCGGTCGCACCAAGCAGCAGTATCAGGCCCAGGATCAGCCGAGTGTCTCTGACGTAGCCCGCCCCCTCCAGGAATCGGCGGAGAGGCGGTGGCCCGCCGACGACGCGTTCACGGGGAGCCGTAGGACCGACAGCCCGGGTCGCCACGAATGTCAGGGCGTACATCGCACTGCCCACCAGGAGGGTGGGTCCCGGCCCGACGGCGACCACCAGCACGCCTCCGATCACGGGCATGACGAGTCGTGACGCACCAAAGGCTAAAGTGTTCAGGGCAAAGGCGTTTACAAGACTGCTCGTGGGCACGAGGTTGGGTATCAGTGCAGCCTTCGCCGGTTCGATCAGCGCCAAGGAGAGCCCCATCGCGAAAACGAAAACGAACATGTGCCACGTCTGCCCACGACCCAGGATCAACACCGTGGCAAATCCCGTCGTCACCAGGGTTTGATACACCGTCCCAGCCATGAGGAGCCTGCGGCGGTCCCACGTATCGGCCAGGACACCGCCGACTGGGCCCGCGATCAGGAACGGCAACGCATCCAGGCCAAGGATCAGACTGGTCAGCAGGGGAGAACCGGTGCGCTCGTACGCAAGCCAGCCAATCACCACCATCTGCGTCCAAAATCCGGCGGAGACACTCAGCGTCGAGAGCCACAAGAATCTGAAGTCCCGGTAGCGCAACGATTCGAGCGTATGGAAACGTGCAGCAACCCTCGGTGGCCTCAGGCGACCCCTCACACTCGACCATCTCGCTGAGGCTAGTTGATCCGGTTGCCGATCGACAGCTTGATCTTGGGTGGGGGGCTCATCCGCCATGAACCGCGACTCCGGTGCCGTGTCGAATTCGCCGCTGGGATCCGACGGTTCGGTTCGATTCCTGAATTCTGCGTCGCCTTTTTCTGCCACTTAAGTCCCGTGTCCCACCTGTTCACTAGTATATATGCCAGTCCGATCATGATAATAGCGTCATATTTAAGGAGTCAATGAGTGTGACATCCATCTCTGAGCAGTTCGCGCAGCAATTCCCAGGGTCCACAGACACGAACCGGA
>CAUZNX010000404.1:0-2552 GCA_963580905.1 Dehalococcoidia bacterium
CACCCTCATACTCCCGGCAGAGGGGCTCAGCCCCTCTGCACACCCCGTCCCGGTGGGCTTGAGCGAAGGGTTGTTCCATTTCGCGTTCGCGATGTATGAGTGAGCGTTTGGTGAGGGCTAGATGGTGATTCCCTGTAGATGGACTTGCTTGGTTGGTGCATACTCGCCAGGGTGCTGGAGTGGGGTGAGATTGAGCTGCTTGTCAGTTAGACGGGACGTGCTTGTGGTGAGCGCTTGAACTGGGGCTGCTAACCTCGTACCTTGGTGCGGGAATCTGGATAGGAGATGGCTTGTGGCTGGAACGCTGACATTTGGGGTGGTTGACCAGTCTCCTTTGCGGGAGGGGGGCACCGCCGCGGACGCGCTTTCTGAGTCGGTGAAGCTGGCCCAGGCTGCTGAGGCTGCGGGCTACTCCCGCTATTGGGTGGCGGAGCACCATAACGCCGGTTCGTGGGCCGGGACGAGCCCTGAGTTACTCATCGGGCAGATTGCTGCAGGGACCACCAGTATCAGGGTTGGCAGTGGCGGTGTCATGTTGTCCCACTACTCCTCGTTGAAGGTGGCTGAGCAGTTCCGTGTGCTGGACGCGTTTTACCCCGGGCGGATCGATCTTGGCATTGGGCGTGCTCCGGGGAGCGACCAGGTCACGGCCGCTGCTCTGGTGTATCCCAGGCCACGGGCTAATATCGACACGTACGCTCCGCAGGTAATGGATCTGCTGGGTTTCCTGGACGGGGAGTTCAAGGCAGGCCATCCTTTTCTAGGCGTCAAGGCCTTTGCTGGCCCAGTCCCGGAGACGACGCCAGAGGTGTGGCTCCTAGGTTCCAGCGATTTCAGCGCACGGCTTGCCGGGGTTCTGGGGCTGCCGTTTGCGTTCGCAGATTTCTTCGGGAACGTGCCTCATGGGCCCATCGTAGCGGACCTGTATCGCAAGGAATTCAGGCCGTCTTCGTACCTGGATGCGCCCAGGCTCAGCGTTGCTGTTCAGGTGATATGTGCGCCGACGGAGGAAGAGGCTATATTCCTGGGCGGGAGCCGCAATATCAATAAGCTGGGCGTACGACCAGGCCAACCGCCACGTCGAGGCCTGATTTCACCTGAGGCGGCTGCGGAATATCCCGTCAACGATGATGAGCGTCGGCAATTGGAGTCTTTGAAGAGCGGATATATTGATGGCGATCCGGCTCAGGTGCGAGACAGACTGCTAGAGGTGGCCGAGGAGTATGGCGCTGACGAGGTGGGCATCGTGTCCAACTGCTACGCTATTGCAGCGCGGATCAGGTCGTACGAATTGATCGCAAAGGCGCTGGGAATCGTAGGGTAGGATTGCGGGCTGCTTTGCTATTATCGGGAGTGGTGCGGAATGATCGATGGCGAGCTTCGGGATAACTATGGAGTTAGGACCGGCATCGACATAGTTGTCGTTGAGGACTTTAGGCGCTCTTTGGAGCGTGGTGGTGAGGCAATGCGCACTCGGCTATTTTCTCCGACGGAGGTTGCAGGGGCGAATAGCGAAAGCCTGGCTGGGGTGTTTGCGGCGAAGGAGGCGGCGTTTAAGGCTTTGGAGCTGCCTCTGGGCGACTGGCATGTCCTGGAGATACGACATGAGCCGAGTGGAAGGCCACACAGATAGCGCTTCGCCCTGATTATGACGCTAGCGACGTTGTCGATATCGATCTGAGCATTAGTCACGCTGGTGGTGTCGCCGTCGCCTCGGTTGTTGTTCTCGTACAACATAAAAACAAAGGAAACCAAGTATGAACGAGCCGTGGTTTTATGTAGTGTGGGCGATCGGAGCCTATCTGTTGGGCTCTGTGTCCATAGGGGATGTCGTTTCACGGTTGTCCGGCGTGGATATTCGCAAAGCGGGATCCGGAAACCCCGGCACAGCCAACGTCTATCGGCAGGTTGGCAAAAAGTCCGCAGTCGCGGTGTTCGTGCTTGATCTGGCAAAGGGGGCGGCAGCTACGGTGCCACTCTACTTCCTAGAAGACCTATCCAATTGGGCCGGGCTGCTTGGCGCGGGCGCCGTATTGGCGGGCCACTTCTTCCCGTTGTTCTGGGGGTTCAAGGGCGGTACCGGGATGATGGTTGGAGTAGGGGCGGCGATAGGATTTCTACCGCTCGGCGCTGTGATTGCCGTGCCATTTGGTGCGGCATATGCGGTGCGAACGAAGGACATGGCACGGGCCGGTGTCGCGTTTTTCCTGGTGACAGTTATCGCGGGCGGCCTGGTGCATCAATCGATCTTTGGCGCTGTTGCCGTTGTGGTGATCACGTTGACCGTGGGGGTTAAGTCGTATTTGCAGTACGATCACTGGCGTCAGCCGACCTAACGACTATTTTGAGATAGAAGAGTGTGCTTCGGCACGGCCACCGACCCTGGGTAGCCTTCTATATTGGGGAAATCTTCCGAACCCCGTGTCAGCCTTGTCCCACCGGTGCTAATCTACAACGCCATGTTGCCGTAGGGTCGCCAGTAATTGGGCCGTGGTGTCTCCTGTGTAGTCGATCAACTCTGCGGTCCAACCGATAGCGTGGACGCCTTCGAC
>CAUZNX010000405.1:0-2536 GCA_963580905.1 Dehalococcoidia bacterium
GCTACTGCGATCTCCTCCAGGCGGTCACAGAGACGCGGATCGGTGGCGGCATCCTCGATGGACAGCGAGGCGACCGCCAGCAGATGAGAAAGATATGGAATGTTCGTTCCCTTACGCATCTGGCCAGCGTGTCGCACCCGCGCAAACTCCACCGCCTCGCTGAATGAGTTCCCGAGCCGGGCACTGGTCTGCTCCACGTCATCCATGGGCGACGCTCCCGGTCGTCTCCGACACCATGTCGGCCCGTACGACGGCCTGTTCGGCAGCGCCGGAGTACGTGGCCCTGGACTCCTCGAGAAGATGCTGCTCAGCTTCCTCGGCCTCGCGCTGCGCCCGACCGTACAGCGCTTCGGCACGCATCGCCGACGCCCTGTACCGCTGGTAGGAGAGTTTCGCCTTCTCAGTCTCCAGGCCTGTGGCCGTCAGGTCGATCGAGTTCGACTTCGGGTCATCAGTGGTGAATCCCATAGCGTTGTCGGCCCCCTTCTTGCAGTTGAGGTTGGCCTCCCAGCCGTCGTTGATGGCATCCTGCGTGTCGCAGTCGGCGAGCTTGAGTGCCTCGTCCGCTTCCGAGGAGGCATGCCTCCAGGCATCAGCGGCGGCCACCGCTGATCCGTAGCGACATGCGGCATCGTGCAGCTTGTCGCTTCCCGGGGAGACGGGTGAATCGCCATGGATCGGCTCGGTGGGCTGGCTGGTGAGTACGTCTGACAATTTCACTCCTGGTCGTTTCGGGGTAGTGCGGTTCGTGGCTGGTCTCCGGCTACAACTATGACGAGGGGGTGTGACAGTGGGCCCCGAAACGACCCCCGGCTACGACCCGCACGCCTTCCCACCGTTCGCCGTCACCGTCGACATCGTCGTCATGACGATCATCGAAAACGACCTACGCGTGCTCCTCATCAGACGTGCCGTGCCACCGTTCCTCGACTCCTGGGCCCTCCCCGGCGGTTTCGTACACCCAGACGAGGACCTCGACACCGCAGCAGCACGCGAACTAGCTGAAGAAACCTCCATCAGCCAGGAACCGTGTCATCTCGGACAGTTCGTCAAGTAGTCGCTAGATCGGGTTGCCTTCCTGGTCGAGTGCCTCGATCCGGAGTTCTTCGGCGTTCGCAACTGCTCCGGCTAGGGCATCTTGGGCTTCTTTGGAGAGCTCGCCTCCGTTGCGTTGGGCGATCATTACGTACCCGATAGCGGCCCATTCGCCGCCACAGTCGGCGCATGCGAACAACACGTCGTGGATGAGCGTCTCGTCGTCGTTGATGCGCTGCGGATTGAACCAGAAGTTCGCCCCACTGTTCGATGAACCGCAGTGTGGGCAGGTGTTTGGGTTGGCTGTAGCCATGTCATCTCCTCATCGTTCTTGGCGGGGCCACCGTGCCGGGTTGGTCGGTTGGCTGGCAGCAGGCCAAGTCCCTTATCGCTGCCTTCTTGATGAATCGACTCCTAATCCGCAACTATTAGTTCTGACCGGTATCGGATTGAGGTAAGGCCATCACGGTTTCTCTGGTGGCGAGCCGGCGGGCGGTTTCGACGAGGCGTGCCTGGGTTGCATCGACGGCGTGTGTTGCCTGTTCGGCGTTGAGGTCGGCTCGCAGGGAGATGGCCCGGCACTGCTGGTAGCGCAGTGACGCCATCTCAGCGGCCTTGTTGAACGCATCCAGGTCACCTTTGGTCCGAGACTTGACCTCGGCGGTGAACCCCGCCTCGTTCCTCGGCCCCCGGCTGTGGGTCGTCTTGGCTTCCCACTCGACGTTGAACGCCTCAATCGCCTCAATGTCACTGTTCACGAGAGCCATCGCGCTAGTCCGAGCCGCCTCGACGGCCTCGTCGGCTGCCTGGGCGGCCCTCGCGTAACTATGGGCGGCGTCGATCAGGTCACAATGGGCAATCGGGTCGTTCAAGTCTGTCTCCTCAAAGGTGGGGTGGCGGTAGGTGTGGTTCTCTGCGTGGTCGATGACGCTCAGGGTGTTGGTCACGAGCAGCTCCCGTGCTCAGGGCTGGTTCCCCCCGAGAAGTCGGGCCCCAGGTCAAAGCGCAACTGCTCGGGGCCCGTAACCCCCCGTGCACCGACCGAAACCCGTTCGCGGACACCAGATCCCGCCTCGTCGGCGAGGTCGACCAGATGTTCAATAAACAGGCTTCGGCGATGCTCGGGGAGAGCACCGAAGCTGATCTGGAGGCTGTCCTCGTCGATGAAGCACCAGGAGGTGCCGACGATCTGGGTGATGCCGAGCTTCCCGAGTGCGTTGCAGAGCCGGCGGTACTGGCGGTCAATCTTGATCCGCTGGTAGGCCCGGTCCACGATCCGCTGTGCTTCTTCGAGCAGGCGGCTTTCATTACCGTTACTTGTAGTCATTCGTTCTCCTCATCGTTCAGGCTTTGCCACCGGCTATTACGCCGGTTGGTGACCGTCACAGGGCCTGTCCCTCGGGTCGTCTTGATGAAGCCGGCCAACCGTGTTTGGCGGCCGGGTCACTCCCTTGCAGGGAGCTATTTTCACTCATATAAAATTACCATAGATGCAGGGAGT
>CAUZNX010000406.1:0-2535 GCA_963580905.1 Dehalococcoidia bacterium
GGTGGGCGAGCGGTGCGTAGATGTCCAGCGTTTCCTGCGCAATGGCTATGCGGCGATCAGCGGGGAGCGCTTTCAGCGTCCTCATGTTGTGGAGGCGGTCTGCCAGCTTTATCAGGACCACACGGATGTCTTCGGCCATGGACATCAGCATCTTCCGGATGCTTGCTGCCTGCGCGCCACTGTCCGTGCTCGTGACCGCCTTCGGGCCGGTCCCGTCCATTTGGAGTTCCGTCTTGGTCAACTTTGTGACGCCGTCCACGAGTTTGGCGACATCGTTGCCGAACCGCTCGCTTAGTTCATCGAAGGGGACATCACAGTCTTCCATCACGTCGTGAAGGAGGGCGGCAGTCAGCGCAGTCGAGTCCAGCTTAAGGTCGGCCAGATACAACGCGGTGTTTAGCGGGTGCTCGATGAAGGGCTCCCCGGATTTGCGGACCTGCCCTTCGTGGGCAGCTTCCGCGAAGCGGTAGGCTTCCTCGATGGAGCCCATCTTATCCGGGGGAAGGTATTCGGACGCCTTCAACATGAGGTCTTCTACTAGGGTCACGTCGCCTCCTAGGGCGGCCGGGCCGCCCGCCAATTATAGCCAAAGTAGCGAGGGAATCGCAATCTGGAGCAGGTGTGCGACAGTCACTGGCTCTGATACATGTGGTACTCTTTTTGAAGGGCTCGTGAAGCCCTCCACGTATGTAATTTCTTCCACAAAGGCATACCCGAAAAGTGAGCCAGAAACAGTTCCAGGCGCCAAGAGGGACTAGCGACATACTCCCGGAGGAGCAGGTCTACTGGCGCTTCCTCGAATCCAGGGCTGAAGATGTTGCCACTCGGTTCGGATACGAACGCATTAATACCCCCGCGTTCGAGAACGCCAACCTGTTTGTACGGAGCGTTGGCGAGGCCACGGACATTGTCGAAAAAGAGACATATACGTTCGAAGACAGGGGAGGAGACCTGGTCTCCCTGCGCCCCGAAGGAACGGCTCCCGTGTGTCGCGCGTACCTCCAGCATGGCATGCACAACTTGCCACAGCCGGTTCGCCTTTTCTACGTGGGCGATTTCTTTCGATACGATCGGCCTCAGGCTGGCCGCTATAGGCAGTTTCACCAGTTTGGCATCGAGGTCATAGGGGAGTCTGACGCGTCAGTAGACTCCGAGGTCATCGACCTGGCATGGTCCGTGTTGGAGTCGGTTGGAGTCAAAGATGTAACGCTCTTGTTGAACTCCATCGGCGACGCCACGTGTAGACCTGGGTATATTGAGGAATTGCGTTCTTATTACCGCTCGCGGGCAAGCGAACTGGTGCATGATGACTGCAAACGTCGCCTTGAGACGAACCCTCTGAGGCTCTTGGACTGCAAAAACGGAGCGTGCCAGCCCTTGATCGACGCCGCACCTGGTAGTGTTGACTATCTGTGCGACGACTGCTCAAAACACTGGGATGCCCTGCTGGGCGACCTCAATGCCATGGGACGGTCGTACAAGATCGACAAGCGACTGGTCAGGGGACTCGACTACTATTCGCGGACGGTGTTCGAAATTGTGCCTCCTTCCGACGGGCAGCAGAGCACTCTGGTGGCTGGTGGACGTTATGATGGTCTGATAGAACTTCTGGGTGGGCGACCCACTCCCGGGATCGGGTTTGCACTGGGAATAGAGCGCGTCCTCGCGGCGATTCCCAGAGACGACGAGACCATCACGAAGGTTGCCGATAACAAGGTCATCGTTGCCCACATGGGCGACGAGCCCAAGTCTGCGGGCGTGAAGCTCTGCTCGGAGCTTCGTCGGGCAGGGATTGCCGCCGTTCTTGCGCCTCCCGGCAGAAGCCTGAAGAGCCAACTTCGATACGCATCGTCCATCCACGCCACTCACGCTGTCATAATCGGCGATCGTGAATTGGAAAGCGGCTCGTTCTTGCTTCGTGATCTGGTCGATAGAGAGCAACGTGAAGTTCCGAGGGACGATTTGGTGGCGGCGCTGAGTACCCAATAAGTGGTGCTGCCCGCGTGGTAGGTGGCGCTGGATATGCTGCCAAGGCATCGATCACGAATTACGGGTCTCACAAGCACATAGCATGATCTCCCCTTTTCACCAGTGATAAGGGACAGACGATTTGACCAGGTGGGATTGTACGTAGCCTCCCAGCATGGTCGGGAAATAGATAAATGCAAGAAAAGCTAAAAGACATAGAGGAACGCTACAAAGAACTCGAAGACCAGATGGCCGACCCGGAGATTGCGGCAGACTATAGCCGTGTTCAGGCCCTCGCAAAGGAGCACGCATCCCTCAAGAACCTGGCCGTTCTGACAGCGAGGGCCAGACAGGTGGCAGCGGATATCAAAGACACCCGCGCCATCTCCCACGACGAGACCGATCGGGAGATGGCCTCCTTAGCTCGTGAGGAACTTGCCGAACTTGAGGAAGAGAAGATCCGCATTGAAGAAGAGCTGAAGGCGGAGCTGGTCCAGAAGGATCCCCTCGACGACAAGAATATCGTCATGGAGATCCGCGCAGGCACCGGTGGTGATGAGGCCGGAT
>CAUZNX010000407.1:0-2535 GCA_963580905.1 Dehalococcoidia bacterium
TCGACGAGAACCGGAAGGTGTACGACTACGTGTGGGAGGCCAGGAAACGCGGCGTGCTCTTCGATGTGGGCCACGGCGGCGGCAGCTTCTGGTTCCGGGTGGCTGTGCCCAGCATGGAGCAGGGCCATGTGCCGGACACCATCTCGACTGACGTACATAAGGGCAGCTTCTTCATACCGCGAGCAACAATGCCGATCACAATGTCCAAGCTCATGAACATGGGCATGTCGCTACAGGATGCCGTCGCCAAGTCGACGGTCGCGCCCGCGCGCAACATCAACCGACCAGAGCTAGGGACATTGTCAGTGGGTGCCGAGGCCGACGTGGCGGTGTTCGAACTAGAAGAAGGCGAGTTCGGGTTCGTGGACTCCGGACGCGCCAGAATGTCCGGATCCAAGCGCCTGCTGTGCCACATGACGCTGCGCGCCGGCGAGGTCGTCTGGGACCTGGATGGGCTCTCGCGACCAGCCTGGGAGACCCAGGGAGACTACGTTCGCCTCGACTGAAGGGGCTACTGGCCAGGGGGCCTGTAGTTGACGGTCTTCTTCGCGGCCGCGTCGATGTCTTCCGGATCGACCAGGACCGTAGTGGTTACATTGATCGTGCCGGCAGCTCCTACGGCTATGGAGAGGGCGGCGGCGGTTGCGTGGTCGGGCAAGTCTACAATGACGCAGATGTCTGCGCCGCCAAAGGCGAAGTAGAAGGCCTCTACGCTTCCGCCCATCGCCTCGACCATTTTGATAACCGCATCTTTGCGGGCGGTTCCACCGTCTTTGAGAAGGCCCTGGGCTCCGGCCGGTGTGTAGGATCCCTGGTATAGATACTTGGGCATGATCGTACTCCTTGAGTCGGGCGAGGGGCGTTACTGATTGGCCGTATGCTATTGCGATTCGGTCCGAGAGTCAACGCGACGCAACTCTGTCGAGGGACAACAGGCCGAGGACGCGAACGTCCTTCGGTGGGACGGTTTCCGAGCCATCTTGGCCGACAAGAGGTGCTGCGCTCTCCAGCTTGCTACGAGACACCCATTGCCAGCCGTCGTTGAGCGTCGGTGGGCCGGCGAGCCGACAGAAATAAATCATGTCGATGTGCTGGTGATAACCCTTCACCGGGTCGTCGATGTCCTCAATCATGATGGTGAATGGAGGGGCCACGCTGGACGGGTAGTCCAGGTCAAGGCCCGGAGTGGTTGGCACTACTGCGGTTTTGAGGCCCGACTCTTCCTCGATCTCGCGCAGGACAGCCTGCACCGGATCTTCGTTCTCCTCGATATGGCCCCCTGGCGGTAGCCACGCCTTTACCTTCAGGTGCCAGTGGAGGGCGATTGAATCTTCATGGACAACGAACCCGGTTGCTGTGAAATGTCTTACGGTTGACACGTCTTCAAGACCTCCATCACACGCGGCAGGGGCAGGTCATTGACCTGCCCCTGCATAATTTCTATCTACTATCCCCGGTCCCATTCTCAATGGGGAGAGAAAGGACTAGGAGTGAGAGGGACACCCTCACACTCCCTGCAGAGGGGCTCCGCCCCTCTGTACACCCCCGCTAAGCCTCAGTCTTGGGCTCAGGATCAACCTTAGGCTCATCCTATACGACGGGCCTGTCCTAGCTTTCCTCTACTTGCGTAGCAACTTGGGAGGTGTCGCTTGCGGTGGTCTCGTCCTTGCTTCTTCGGCCCAAGCGTATTCGACGCCTGCTCACGTAACCCAGAGCCAGGACGATGGCGATGATCGGGCTGAAGATGCCTAGCCATATCAGGCCGGTGATGGCCCACTGCCCGGCGGCGGACAGTGACCTGACTGCGACCTTGAGCTGTTCTTGGAGACTCCAGTCGCCAATGACCCAGCCTTCCGTCTCCAGTACGCGGATATCGACAACAGCCGAGTTCTCGATGTCGCCTGCGACGCTCTTGGCGGTGATGGTCAGCCTGGCGTTGAACGGGAAGGGCCTGTGGTTGGGATAGGTGTGCTTCGCCATGACGTTGGTGACACCATCCGCCACGTCGCCCTCTACCGGATCGGAGCCGTCGCCGAATGTCCAGCGATACTTGACGTCTGAGATGCCGACAGGCCTCGTGAAAGACCCGTCCAGCTCTACCTCTTCGCCCTGGTCGACGGTGACGCGGTTGCCGGCGAAGACCTCAACCGTTGGAATCCTGGTTATCGTGACGGTGAGGTCGTCCTCTCCCTCTGCTATCCCGGCATCGCCGGTGCCGGTGATCTCGAAATGGACCGTATAAGGTGAGTCTTGCTCGTCGTGGTAGACGTGCGTGACGGTGGCAGTCTCCCGGGTGTCTTCATCGTCCGTGGGGACGGTGCGGTCGCTCCTGAAGATACCGGAGCCGTCGCCGAAGTCCCAGGTGTACACGAAGTCTTCGATGCCCTCGGGCGGGGTGAATGAGGCGCGGAACCTGACCGGCTCGCCAATGCCAGCGGCCTGGTCCTCACCAGTGTCAGTCGTCATCTCGGCCGCGTCCAGTTCAAGGCTCACGTTCAGGAGCGAGAAGGCGGCGGTCGTTTCGATGAGCTTGAT
>CAUZNX010000408.1:0-2534 GCA_963580905.1 Dehalococcoidia bacterium
GACGTTCACATCCGTGTGGTCGATCACGCCGAGTCCCAGCGTCTTGTCGTGAGGGAACTTCCGCAACACGTCTATGCCGCCAGCATCAGGTGTGGCGAACTCCATGGCGAACCTGTCAGCCTTCATATGTCCTAGGGCGGCAATAATCAGGTCGTAAGGCCCCTTAGAGCCGTGGCGACGGTCGAAGTGGGCATGACATAGGTGTACGCTCAGTGAGATGCCTTCCAGCCCTTCGGCGACCTCGTTGACGCAGCGGATCGACTGCTCGATCTCATGGTCGACGTCGGTTATGCCCTCGCGCTTCCGATAGTCCGGGTCCACGAGCAGCGCCAGCCATGGGTCGTCGAGTTGGATCGCACTGACGCCCAAAGCAACGAGAGCCTTCGCCTCGTCGCGCACGATGGTGACACAGTCGTCCATGAACTCCTCGCGCGTCGGGTACGCATCCCCGGAGTGCTCGGCGCTCCACATCCTGCGGCCGATCGTGTAGGGCGAAGGCAGCGCCACGATTGTCTTAGAGTTGGTGTGTTCTTTCAGGAACGACGCCTCGTCAGTCACAATCGGACCGCGCGCCTTCAGCTTGGAGACTACAGCGGGGTAGTAGAGAGTGGAGGTCCGGTAGGTTCCGCCATCAATCAGGTCGGCCTTGAAGCCGTCGACAGCATCGGCGAAGACCTTGACGTAGCTCTCCCTACGCCACTCGCCGTCGGAGATGAAATCGACGCCAGCCCGCTCCTGCATGTCTATCGCCGAGGGGACTGCGTCGTCCAGCAGCCGGTCCGCATCCTCATGGCTGATGACGCCCGTCTTGCGGTCCTCGATCAGGTCGCGAACCCACCTGGGGCGCGGCAGGCTGCCGACCACCAGCGTATCGAATGGCTTGATTCCGGGTGATGTGCTCATCTTGATATGACCCCTTTGGCCGTCCTGTTCCTAGAACGGCAGGACGGCGTCGCTCTTCCATCGTCGGATAGACGCCTCGGCCCTTGGACTGATGCCCCGCTGCACATCGATGTTCACCAGGGATGGACGACCGCTGTCGAAGGCACGGTGCAGTGCGGGAGCGAGGTCCGCTGGGTCCTCCACGTGCTCCGAGTATCCACCCAGCCCTTCGACTACCTTGTCATAGCGAGTAGGCAACAGGTCGGTGACAACCGGCTTGCCGAACACCTGGAGCTGGATCTGGCGATCGATGCCCCACGCAGCGTCGTTGCCCATAATGGCGACGACCGGCAGGTTGTGGCGTACGGCCGTGTCGAACTCCATGCCATTGAACCCGAATGCACCGTCACCCGTAAACATAATGGATCTTCTCTCGGGGTAGGCCAATTTCGCCGTCATCGCCGCTGGCAGTGCGGAGCCCAGCATCCCCATTGGAGAGAGATACGACCAGCTCTTTGGAGTGCGTGATGGGTGGTACGCCTTGCCGAAGTGGCAGAAGTCCCCGCCATCGAAGGCCAGGCTGTCGTCGTCGCGTAGCATTCCGCTGACCGTCTTGTGCACAAACATCGCGTGCATGGGCGTCTCGGAGACAGCCAACGATTCCAGGAAGTCTACCTGCTCGTCTCGCGCCTTCTGAAGCTCTTTCAACCAGGGAAGGTCTGACCAGGAGTGCCTGGAGGCCTCCTCGGTGAGTTGACCGGCGATCGCCTCTATGTCTCCGACAATGCCCAACGAGACACCTCGGTTTCGTCCGATCTCGGCCTCCGACGGGTCGATCTGGATGATCTTCGCGTCGGGTGAAATGGTCGGCGACATGCCGTAGCCCAGAATAATGTCTTGTTTGCGACCGACGAGCACCACGACATCAGCGGTGCCGAGCATCTTTGCGGCCCGGTTGAGCCCTGCGTCAAAAAAACCGTAGCTGTACTGGTGGTCGTCGGAGATCAACCCCCGCGCGTCACCCTCCGTCAGGGTAGGGATTCGTGTGGTCTCTATGAGCCCCTGCAGCGCGTCTCCGGACCGTGCATAGGCTGCGGCGCTACCGGCTATGATGATTGGCCTGCTGGCCCCTTGCAGCAACTCTATCGCCGCATGAATCGCCTCAGACGGAGCATTTAGCGGGGAGGAGCTCCGGTACTCAGCAGGGTTGTAGAAGTCCACTTCGTCTTCCGAGACCGCCTGCTGCTGGATGTCTACCGGTATAGTCAGGTGGACCGGGCCCCGGCGACCGCTATATGCAACCCTCAACGCCTGCGCGATCATGTGAGGGATTCGGCGGACATCGGTGACCATCCAGGCGCCCTTCGTGATAGGTTGGGCCATGCTGACCTGGTCGATCTCCTGCATCGCCCCCCGACCCAGCTCCGATAGCTCGGCCGATCCGCTGATAGACAACAGGGGGCTTTCGGCGTGGTATGCACTGGCGAGGCCGGGGATGGCGTTCGCGAACCCGGGCGTGGTGTACATCGCAACACCGGGCTGGCCGGTGATGCGGCCCCACGAATCGGCCATGTGGACAGCGGCCTGTTCGTGGCGCGTATCGATTAGCCGAAAGCCAGCGTCGCTGGCTACATCGAGGGCAGGGAGGACAT
>CAUZNX010000409.1:0-2533 GCA_963580905.1 Dehalococcoidia bacterium
AACTTGATTATTCGCCTGCCAGTCTTAGGGGCGAGGAGGTCGGGCGGGTCCACATCCGGGTCAAGACCCACCTGCTCCTCGGCTACGTTCGCCGGGTCAGGCGTGGGGGTGCGCAATGGCTGCGTTGGCTCGGGGACAGGGAGCGAGGCTGGCGTGGCGCTAACACTTGAGCTGGACGAGCCATCGGCAGGCGTCGTCGATACGGCCTGACCGTTGCTGGAGGGCGATGTGTCGTCCGAGCGCACCTGCTCGGCGGCAGGCTGCGATGATGTTCCACATGCCACCGCCAGCGCTGCAATTACAGCGCCCATAGTCAGGATCAATCCTCGACCACCCATCCACAACCTCCCTCTCGGGGCTGACCAACCGCCGCCGACCTACACCATTGTGATGACGTCGACCCGGTGGGCGGTTTCGTAGTAGATAGTACGGTGCGGTCTGCTAAAGAGGATTCGGCTTGGTTTATTGTAGAACCACGCTGCGTGAGCGATGTACACTTGTCTATGGGTAGCGCAATCGACGCGACTGCCCTTGAAGTCCTGATGGAGCGAGGTCACATGAGCGAGAACCTGGGAATAGAGACCGTGGAGTTGAGCGACGAAAGCGTTGCGGTGAAGTGGAACGACGGGCACGACAGCGTTTACAACGCCAAGTACCTTCGCGTGAGTTGTTCCTGCGCCCAGTGCATCGAGGAGTGGAGCCGACGGAAGATCCTCGACCCGGCCACCGTTCCAGCCGACCTCCGCGCCGAGGACTATCTAATGGTTGGGCGCTACGCCATACAGTTTCTGTGGAGTGACGCCCACTACACCGGAATCTACCCTTTCGACATGCTCAGGGCGCTTTGCACCTGCGATCAGTGCAAAGCCGACAGAGAGCAGGCCAAAGGCGAATCTACTCCTTAAGTTCCATCAACTCCAGCCAATTGCCGTCCGGGTCCTGCAAGTAGCAGACGGTTCTGCCCGGCGCCACTGAGATCGGTGCATTGAGGGTCTTGGCGCCCACGTCCGATAGGTTCTTGTACGTGGCCTGAATGTCATCGACCGCGAATGCCAGGTGGCTCCCGCCGATGACGCTGCGCTCCGACGTGGATCGCTGACCCGGAGCCGGGTTCACATATTGGATCAATTCCAACACGTGCTCGCCGCCTATCCCCAGGATCGCGATCTTCAGGTGTGCGTCCTTGTAGCCGACGACCTGCTCGATGGGGCCGCCCTGCCTCTCGTACCTATTCTGCACCTCTAGGCCGACCCCAGCCTCGTAGAATTCGACGGCCCGTTCCAGGTCGGCAACCACAAATCCGGTGTGATGCATCTTTAGTGTCATCTGTGCCCTCGCCCCTTCAGTAGATCTATTTAGAAAGCTGTCCGATTGTCGCCAGGGCCTTGCCGACCCTCTCACGTACCGCCGCGACTGCGTCGTCGTCCCACTCATAGAAACCCTTGCCCGACTTCACTCCAAGGTCCCCACCGGCCACCATCTCCTTGATCATTGCCGGAGAGGCACCCGAGGACTCTAGATCAGGGAAGAGTTGGTCCACAATCGCCAGGATCGTGTCCCAGCCCGCCAGGTCGAACACCTGGAACGGACCGGCCACAGCCAAGCGTCGCCCAAAGCTGTTGGTGACGACGGCGTCCACGTCCTCGGCGGTGGCTATCCCGGCCTCGACGATCGATGCGGCTTCCCTGAGGAGGGCGAACTGCATCCGGTTGCCGATAAACCCAAGGGACTCCTTCTGGAGCACAACCGGCCGCTTTCCGAGGGAGGTCAGCAGCGCCACGGTGGTCTCGATCGTCTCATCAGTCGTCTACGGACCGCGGACCACCTCCACCAGCGGCAACAGGTACGCCGGGTTCCACCAGTTGGCGACCACGACCTTCCCGGGCCTGCCGGTATGCGGTGCAAGTTGGCTCGCCATGAAGGACGATGTGTTGCTCGCTATTACGGCGTGGTCCGGAGCCAGGCCGTCGATCTCGCCGAACACCTTCTGTTTGAGCGCCAGATCCTCGAAGACTGCCTCGATGACGAAGTCCGCCCCGTCCAGCGTAGTTTCAAGAGCCGAGCTTGTGCTGATGCGGCCAGGAACGCCAGCGGCGCTCTCGTCGTCCACGAGACCCATGTCGCGCATCATCTCAAGATTAGTAGCTACGGTACCCAGCGCCATCTCCAGCTTCTCATCGGAGACGTCGCCAAGTTGTACGTTGTAACCGCCCACGGCGAACTGGAGTGCGATCCCGCTCCCCATGAGGCCCGAGCCCACGACGGCTACCCGCCGAATTGCGTCAGCGTCCATAAGACAACCCTCCATTGTGCGGTCCATCCGTATGACAGCAGGCATGATACCACGGCGTCCCACCGTTGACTCTTGGCCGCCTTCCTGGTAAATATACCCGCACATCTGCGCTAATAGGAGACGATGTGAGACTCATAATCTGCGGCATCGAGTACTCCGGTACCACAACGCTGGCGACCGGGATCAGCGCCTGGGCCGGCTCCATCATCGGTGGAGAATTCCCTGTACACGACCATTGGA
>CAUZNX010000410.1:0-2532 GCA_963580905.1 Dehalococcoidia bacterium
CATGGGCCGCGAGGTACTGCCAGAGGAGATCGCTGACCTCGTGGTATTCCTGTGCAGCGACGGAGCGTCGTATATTAACGGAGCTTCGATCCCGATTGATGGCGGTTTCCTCCACACAGGCTTTTTTCCGGAACCTAAGTAAATGTGGAGACATTGGCCAAAACAGCCCCGGGGAAGGAGACGACGATGCCGATTTTAGACAATGAAACGCAGGTCTCGGTGCTGGTCGAGGGACTCGATCACGCCGAGGGGATCGCCTGGGGCATAGACGGCTACGCCTACGCCGGTGGCGAGGCTGGTCAGCTCTATCGGATAGATGTGGATCGAGGAGTGTTGACGCAGTTCGCCGATACCGGCGGATTCATCCTGGGGTTGGCCCTGGACGCTGTTGGCAATATCTACGCCTGCGACATCGGCAATAAGTGCGTGCAGAAGATCACCCCCGGCGGCATGGTAACCGTCTATTCTTCAGGGCCACCCGGAGAACCGTTCATCACCCCCAACTACCCAACCTTCGACGCTGCGGGGAACCTCTACGTGGCCGACTCGGGAGATTGGAAGGCGGACAACGGCAGAATCGTCAAGATAGCACCTGGTGGCGAAGCTACTGTTTGGGACAGAGGTCTGAGCCAATTCCCCAACGGCCTATGTATGGGGCCTAAGGGTGAATACTTGTATGCAGTCATGAGCCTGGGGCCGCCTAGAATCGCTCGCGTGAAGATAGATACCGACGGGAACGCCGGGATCACCGAGACGGTGGTTGTATTGCCAGACACGGTCCCAGACGGCGCTGCATTCGATACCGACGGCAATTTGTACGTGTCCACCTACAGGCCCGATCGAATCTACCGCATGTCGCCTGCACGTGAACTGGAGACACTGGCCGAGGATCCAGAGGGCACCCTAATGGCGTCACCGACCAACATCGCTTTTTGTGGCCGTGAGAGGGACATTTTACTGAGTACAAACCTGGGCCGATGGCACATCACGCGCTACGAGGCCGGGGCGACAGGCATGGCTCTGGAATACCCCGAACTGAGAGGCTAGAGCGGATACTTGCTGTTTAACTTAGGATGTATAGAGCAGTCTATTACGTCGTACAGGTGCGGTCAGCGGGAGTACAAACATGCACTACCAGAACGAGCGAAACTACGGCTGTCGGGTCTCTGACGCCTGGACCTACCGCGGCCTGAAGACCGCTGTGTTGGAGAACGAGCTACTGAGGATCGTTATCCTAATCGACAAAGGTGCCGATATTTACCAGTTCGTCCACAAACCGTCCGATGTCGACTTCGTGTGGCGCTCCCCTTGGGGCGTAAGGGACCCCTCCAAGTTCGTGCAAACTAGCGGGGGAGCCGCTGAGATGTGGCTTGATCAGTACGAAGGGGGCTGGCAAACGGTACTGCCTGGAGGCGGGTTCCCGTCGAACCATGGCGGCGCTGAGTTGGGGCTGCATGCCGAGGTCAACACGGTGCCATGGGACGCTGTGATCGTCGAAGACACGCCAGAGCGCGTCTCGATAAGATGTAGTGTTCGAACCGCCCGTACGCCCTTCTACTACGAAAAAACGCACACGTTGGTCGCCGGGTCGTCTGTACTCCATACCGACGAAACGCTGGTGAACGAAGGACGCGAGACCCAGCATGCCATCTGGGGGCAGCACATCGCGATTGGAGAGCCGTTCCTGAATAGCGACTGTGTCATTGACCTGCCTGGTGGCACATTACTGAGTCATCCGGTCGAGTTCCACCCGGACAACAGGCTCAAACCTGGAGTAACAGGCGAATGGCCCTGGGGCGAGGACCTAAATGGTAATCGCATCGACATGAGTCGCCTGCCGCCGCGGGACTCACATATCTACGACATGTCATATGTGACCGATATGCCTGAAGGCTGGTACGCCGTCACCAACCAGAAGCTAGGGGTGG
Source organism: Dehalococcoidia bacterium (assembly GCA_963580905.1). GTDB lineage: Bacteria > Chloroflexota > Dehalococcoidia > Lucifugimonadales > CAJWER01 > CAJWER01. The sequence continues at coordinate 1,929 of CAUZNX010000410.1, forward strand.
GCTTTGGCGTGTCATTTCCGAAGGAGTTATACAAGTACCTGTGGTACTGGCAGTCCTTTGGCGGCAGCGGGTATCCCTGGTACGGCAGAACCTACAATGTCGGTCTTGAGCCATTCACCAGCTGGGACAACATGGGACTCGTCCAGGCCGTCGAGAACGGCACTGCCCTGAAGTTAGAGGCTGGCCAACGCATTACGGCCTCCCACAAGGCGGTCGCATACACTGGTTCCGACCGAGTGCAGCGGATTGCGCCCGACGGCGAAGTTTCGAGGGTCAGCTAGCCGTCCGCTTGTCTTAAGGGCGCGAGCAGCGTAAACTTTTGACGCGAAATAGAAAATGTCGGTAGGTGAATCGAAGGAGGCCGGGGATGGCACAGGCTCGATTGGGCAACCTGGATATTACGGAGTTCAAGGGCACGGTAACCGTTCCCGGAGACCCAGGTTCGCACGCGGTTTCGATAATTGTCGACATCAAGAAAAAGGCCGCGCGCGTAGCGTTCGATTCACCTGTCGGCGGCACCAAAGACTGGACTGGCGTTGATGTCGTGCTGACACACCGCTTGAAGTACCAGGATCTGGTCTTCAAGACCAAGAATCTCCCCGTC
>CAUZNX010000411.1:0-2531 GCA_963580905.1 Dehalococcoidia bacterium
CGGAAAGGTCGCCGTCGTCACTGGCGGCGGCAGTGGACTCGGCAAGTCGATGGCCCTTGCATTGGCACAGGCAGGGGCTGACGTGGCCGTGGCCGGTCGCCGGCCTGGGCCTATTGCCGAGGTCACAGAAGCCATCCTGGCCGCTGGAACCCGAGGTCTGGCAGTACAGACCGACGTCACTGACTCAGCGCAGGTGCAGAACCTCATAGCGAGCGTGATCGATGCGTTGGGCCGAGTCGACATTCTGATCAACAACGCCGGGATCGTCGCCGACCAGGGCGGGGTACCCATCTGGGAGGTCTCCGACCAGGAATGGCGCAACGTCATCGACACAAACCTGACCAGCGCCTTCTACTGCTCTCGCGCAGTAGCAAAACACATGGTTGACCGGGGCTCCGGCAAAATAATCAACGTCGCGTCAGGCTTCGGGCTCCGCGGCGGTCGCGATAGCTACGCCTACGCCTCCTCCAAGGGCGGCGTCGTGCAACTCACGAGGTCACTGGCCACGAGTCTGGGAAGGCACGGAGTCACAAGCAACTGCCTTGTGCCCGGATACTTCGAGACAGAGGGCACAGCCGCTTCAAGGGAGAACCTGGCCGATCCCAGGTTCATCCCTGCAGGCCGCGCCGGGATGCCCGCAGAGCTGGGTCCCGCTGCCGTGCTGCTGGCGTCGCAAGCGTCCGACTATATGAACGGCGAAATGTTTATCATTGACGGTGGTGGATTGGCTGGCGGCTACGCGCCGACAGGCCACGCACCGGTCGTACCACTAGACGTGTGAGGCTGGCCCAAATCCCAGACCTGGAGACGACGCAAGTTACAAATGCCACTGCCACCTGAACTGGATCTGAGAGGTAAGGTAGCCGTGATCACCGCCGACCGGCGAGGCTGGACCTCGTCCCTTGCCCTGGCGCTCGCAGAAGCCGGGGCCACGGTTGCCGTCGCGGGCACACCTGATTCAGACGCAACGGCGGCTGTCGACGCGGTGAAAGGGCAGGGCAGCGAGGCACTGGCCATCACCGCAGACCTGACCGTGTCCGAAGATGTCGAGAGCATGATCTCCAAGGTCGTGGCGGAGCTCGGCCGCGTCGACATCCTTGTCAACAACGCGCGAGTAGAATTCGGCAAGCCGTTTCTTGACGTGACGGAAGACGAGTGGGACGCAGTCATGCGCCTCAACGTCAAATCGATGTTCCTGTGCACCCAGTCTGCCGGTCGTCGCATGGTCGAGCAGGGGACCGGACACATCGTGAACATCGTATCAGGCCTTGCGTCGCGCGGGCTCTGGAATGCCGCAGCCCTGAGTGCGAGCCAGGGAGCAATACGACAACTCACGGCGTCGTTGGGCCTCGAATGGGCGCGCCTGGGCGTCCGAATCAATGCCATAGGCGCAGGCTGGATGAGCACCGAGCCCCCGGACGACGACGCCGAGCGAGATCTGCTGGTCAGGTACATCCCCACGCGTCGAAAAGGACACCCATCGGACCTCGCAGGGCTGGTAGTTTACCTGGCCTCAGACGCCAGCGACTTCGTGACTGGCCAGATGTTCCACGTTGACGGCGGACTCATCGCCCATGCATAGCTCTGGAGCGCCATCGTGCCACTAGAGTGCACAGCCTGCCATCACCAAAATAGGCTCATTGCGGCCTTTTGCGGAAGCTGCGGACTGACGCTGGCCATAACCTCAGGCTGCCCGCATTGCGGCGCAGCCAACCCCAGGGGACAGAGCTACTGCAATTCCTGTGGTCTGACGTTGGAAAGCCCACAAGTCGCCGTCTCAGTCTCAACCACTCCTTCCTTCGAGGCGGCCACGGCTCAGTCAGCGCCATTGCTACCCCCTCAACCCTCATATGCACCGGCCGTACAGGCTTCGCCACTGCCTATTCGCTCGCAAGGTCTAGAGATGGCGCTCTACGGCGGCGCGGCTGTTGTGGCAGCGGTTGCGCTCTTCGCCAGGTTGCGCCTGCTGGGTTCGTCGCCAGGTGACGGATTCGTAGTCGAAAGGGCGCTCGTCGACGCCGCAACAAGAGTGTGGGTCCAGGGTTGGATTGGCCTCGGCCCCGATACATCCTACGGACAGCCCCCCGCTCTGGCATACCTGTTGGCGCCGTGGATTGCCTTGTTTGGTGACTCCATTGCTACGGCAAGAGTGCTCGTGGCCGCGCTCGGCATCGCCACACTCGGCCTCTTCTTCATACTCGTTCGCGGCCTGATCGGATCCCGCGCCGCAGCCCTTGGCTCTGCATTGATGGCCGTCGGGGTCTGGCCGATCTACTTCAGCAGGCTCGCCACACCGGTCGCCCTTCTGCTGGTCGTGGAGCTGCTGTCTCTGTACCTGATGACAAAGGCCCTCGACGAGCGGCAAAATGGGGACAGGTGTAGCCTGCTCTTGGTGCTGGCGGGTGCCTCTTTCGGCGTCGGTGTATACGCGCACAACGCCTTCTTTATCTTTGCGGCTGTTATGGCACTCCTCTGGGTGAGAGAGTACATAGCCTCGGGACCGAAGAGCGCGTCGGTCGTTAAGCTGGCCG
>CAUZNX010000412.1:0-2520 GCA_963580905.1 Dehalococcoidia bacterium
GTGATCGCCGCCTCGAAGGCAGCTGAGGCCACACCTACTGCCCTCGCAGCCACGTTGATCCGCCCCGATTCGAGTCCGTACATGATCTGCCCGAACCCGCGTCCCTCCCCGCCACCAAGCAGGTTGGCGGCAGGGACACGCGCATTGGTAAACACCAATTCGACAGTGTCGATGCCCCGGTAGCCCATTTTGTCCAGGTGCTGACCCACGGTGAACCCCTCTGTAGGCCTCTCTACAACTATGCAAGAGATACCGCGGTAAGGGGGATTTGCACCGGTGTCGGTCTTAACCATGACGGCGAATGCGGTGCCGTGCTCACCGTTGGTGATGAACATCTTGGTGCCGTTGAGGACGTACTCGTCGCCGTCCCGCACCGCGGTCGTCTGGATGTTCTGGACGTCGCTGCCAGCCTCCGGTTCCGTCAAGGCAAGAGCGCCGCGTATCCTGCCCTCCGCCATGCCGGGGAGCCAACGGTGTCTCTGATCGTCAGTGCCGTACTTTTCAACGATGGACGCCAGGAGGTGGTGCGTCCCGATGATCCCAGAGACAGACATCCAGCCCTTGCTCAGCTCCTCGAAGATCAGCGCCATGGTGACGGTGTCCAACCCGAGGCCTCCGTACTCCTCCGGGATCGTGATCCCGAAGAGGCCCAACTCCTTCATCTGCTCGACGAGCTCAGTAGGGTAGATGTCCTCGTCGTCATACTTGCTTGCGACCGGTATCACATCGCGCCGGACGAATTCCCGCACGAGGTTGACTATCTGGTTCTTTATCTCAGGTGAAACGGCTCCGTTCATGCTTCTGCCCTCAGATTGTCGTTCGATTCTTGCGGTACGAGTCCTTAAGGGCTATTTGACCATCCCTGAACGTGATGACATCACAGCCGTTCACCTCGACCGAGGAGCCGTCCGGGTCGGTCCCCGTGAAGGTCCACTCGGCAACGCCCCGGTCTCCGATCACGAAGTGTTCTGGATTAGTCCACTTGCCGCCCGAGGAGCGGTCTAGGAACCACTGGAGCGATTCTCGCACCTGGTCCTGGCCCTCATAGCGGGTCCCGTGGGCTTCCGGCCCAAAGGAGCTTTCGAACACGCAGTCCTCGGTCATCAGCGCCATCATCGCGTCGATGTCGTAGCGATCACCGGCGAGACCGAACGCCTTCAGGGCTGCGATATTTCTCTGCTCTGTGTCGCTCTTGCTCACTTGCCGGTCTGGGCCGTACGTTCGAAGGCCGCTCAGGACGTTGTGCGGTTCTTGCGGTACGAGTCCTTTATGGAGATCTTGCCGTCACGGAAGGTGAACATGTCGCATCCGTTGGCCTCGATTGAGGAGCCGTCGGGCATCGTCGCCGTGAACCTCCACTCGGAGACGCCACGGTCGCCGCTCACGAAGTGTTGCGCGTCGTTCCACTGTCCGTCAGGGAAGGTATCGAGGAACCACTGGTAGCCCTCTTGTACCTTCTCTCGGCCCAGGAACTGCGAGCCGTTTATATAGGGGCCCATCGAGCCAAAGAAGTCGCACTCGTCGGCCATACAGTCCATCAGCACATCGATGTCGTGGTCGTTCCACGCATTTCCGAATATTTCCAGTAGTTCGACTTTCGCCTGGTCGCTAACAGCGGTAGCCATGATCAGACCTCCTACTTGCTTTTTTCCAAAGACAAGGAACTTTCATATCCAAATGTATATGTGGGTGGGCACCCCCACAGCCCCCAGCAAAGGAGTTCCGCCCTCTAACTCGCCGCGAATTGAGAACCGGGCAGGGGAGACGCTTTCATTCTCGTCCAGGTAGGCTTCCACGTCCAGGGCAAGGTGGGGCTTGCCAAAAGGAGTGCCCACTCCGCCCAACTAAGCGCGCAGCGCCGCAACGCCTAGCCCCCGAGTGCTTTGTGCGCCAGGAGGCGTGAGCGGTCGCTTTCTGACAGGTGCGGGCCGATATCCTTGGCGAATTGAGCTATCGTTTCCTCCGGAGTCATGTTTGTCGTATCGTAGGTAAGTCGGTACCGGAGAGTGGAGGCGGCTACCTCCGCATCAAATCGCGCGAGTACTTTTTCGATATCCTGCTCCTTGAGCACGCCTCGGGGATGAGGTGACTCCTTGAGCCGTTTTTTGATCGCCTCCGGAGACGCCTTCAACAGGACGAGCACGGTGTCGCGGGCGACCTCCATGATGTGGTTCTCGATGTTGCGCCCGATGGCCGAGCGACTGCCATCATGGCCGTAGTCGTAGTACAGTGGCCCGTAGACCGCATCTTCGATGTGGAAACCGACCATGATGTTGTCGTGGTCGGCGTAGAACGCGTCGTTCAGGTGGTACATGATCTGGTGGTTCTGGATCATCGCCTTGAGCTTGGGGCTCAGGGCGTTCACCTGGACGTACTCTTCCTCGGTGAGGTCGCCGTGGCCGATGTCGGGGAACGCAAAGTGGTCGTGGAACGGCGGCATGCCCTGAGGTATCGGCGGCCCCAGTGTCTCCTCGATCCATGCCGCGACATTTTTTGCGAGAGTACTCGTCCCAGAGTACT
>CAUZNX010000413.1:0-2519 GCA_963580905.1 Dehalococcoidia bacterium
CTCTTCATGAGTGATGACGAAGTCAGTGAGCCCTCGAGATCGTATTTCGTCGTCGATTCTATCTGCACCGGTCCCAACGACGTACCACCGAAATAGCAGACCACGATCCCTCAGCTTGTCGGCAATGTCCGGGATCAGATCATAGCCTTTCTTACGATGGTTTCGCCCTGTGGTCAGGATTACGAGGCGGTCCTGGGGCCATCCCAGCTCAGTTCGGATCTCCGCCTTGTCCCGGTCCGCCAAGAACCAATCGAGATCAACGCCGTTGGGGATTATCTCAATGGCCTCGTCCGATACACCCAGGTCCATGAAGTCGGTCCGGACGCTCTTTGTGAGCGCAGCTAGCTTGTCGTAGGACTGTATCGTGCGGCTTATCCTTGCTTCCTCGGATGGATCGAGTCTGAGTCCGTAATCGAGTTCGACTGACTTCTGAATGTCCTCGCCCGAGGCCCGAAGAACAATTGGCACTCGGCCTTTCAGGCATGTGGCTACGTACCCGCTGGGGAATGTGACTATTACCAGCCATACATCGTAGCCCTCGACCGCCTGCCGGCGACGCAGGAATCTCTGCGCCCAATATAACCCGAGGACCGGGATACGCCTCACGATTCCGTAGAATTTTCTCGGAAGCGGCCTGAGCATGTCGCGGAACTGCGGTCCGAGGGCTGCGTAGTTTTCGGCCGGAACGTAGACGTGTACCTCGTTGCCCGAAACGGCGAGTTGGCGCGCCGCGTTGTAGGCGAATACCTGGGCACCGCCCACCTTGGGCAGGAAGGACGCCGTAAGGATCGCGATTTTCATTTGGAGGAGTCCAGCGCCATTACTTGCCAGAGCCCATCAGGGCCGTAAGGGCAGATGATGTCTCGCCGGTTTTGGTGAGAATATAACCGTTGCATGATGATAGTCCGATGCGTTCACATATCTTTCGGGGGATCCCCAGGCCAAACCTGTAGGGCGAGTGTGCGGGTAGACCGTCCACCCTTCCAACCGTGTCGAATCCGGCCTCTCGGAAACGGGGATTCAAATAGGAGGCGCCCATTCTGACGAATTCCTGTGCATGGCCGGCGTACTCCCCGTGGACCGCAGGCCACAGGTTCCGGCGGAGGAAAGAGGGTCTTTCACTCTTCAGGTTGTTGCCTCGGGCTGGCTCCTCGCCGTCGGTCCGTACCCTGCCACCGGATAGCACCATTTCCAGTACGAACACCACCTGCCGTGGATAGAACAGGCCCAAATGTAACAATTTCCAGAAACGGTTAGGGACCACGTGGATCATCACTCCGTCGTCGCGAAGGACCCGTCGCATTTCGGACAGCGCCTTTTTTGAGTTCGGCAGGTGTTCGATGAGGTTCGAAGAGTAGATCAGGTCGAAACGCCCGGTGTCGTAGGGGAGTTCCTCAGCGTCGCAGATGTCGTAGGTGAGCTTTGGGTGCGAAACCCGCTCCAGACGATCGGCGTTGAGGTCCGTGCACAGCACATTCCTGGCGCAGCGGGCGATGTACTGACTCTGCGCTCCGTCTCCCGCGCCGAGTTCGAGGGCATCTTCGAACGTATCGTCGGGGACGTGGTGAAAGACAGCCTCGATCTCCCGCCGCCTAAGCGTGCGACGGAGACGGTCGCTGTCAGCCCTCAGGCGTATCATCGAACTGGGTCCAGGCTACTCAGCTTTCGGTCTCTTCCGAACGAGCCTTCGCACGATCCACCTGGGACTTGATGAACTCAGCCCACTTCTCGGTGGAACTCCCGATGTGGGCAAAGTAGAAGTCTCTTGGGATTACCCGTCCATCTTCTGTTGGAACACGGTTAGACAGGCGTTCCAACAGCTCGGCGGGCGTGGAGAGGGTGTATGAATCCAGTGGTATTGTGGGCGCGAACAGACCCATATCTATCAGTGGGCATAGGTCAAGACGATCGGTAGGTACGACTCCCAGTGCCGTGGCTCCTGCCTCCGCGAACTCGAGGCCGACCGAGGTGTCGGTGAACAGCACGTAGTCGACGCGGCCCAACAGATCGTTCAAGACCCCATCATAAATCGCACTACTCGCTTCGGACTCTGAAAGACCTTTATCTTTCAGGTACTCAATTACGAGATCACGCTGCCTCTTCCCTGCGGCGGGATGTGGTTTTACATAGAACCGTACATCGTGTCCGGCCTTGGAAGCTGCTACCACGTAGTCCAGAATTCCTAGATCTCCGTGGAGGCTCAGTGGGACTAAGATGGTGGTCTCCTGACCATCCAATCTGGAGGGCGACGCTGAAGCTCCTGCCAGGTGCTCCACGCGAGGCGCTCCCAGGACCTGAACATCAATACCGGGGTGTATCCATTCCAAGGCCTCCTGGTGGTTGGTCCCTTCGGCGATTATGTGATCCGGGAACGTCGTAGTCTCTAGTTCTTGCGGCGTCAAGTACTGGCCAAGGCGCAGGTGGGATATCGTGCCGTGCTGGCATCCCAGCGTGACGTTGGCTTCGCGAAGGTGATAGCTGAGGAGCTTGCCGTAGTTGTGCTCGAACAGGTAGTAGAC
>CAUZNX010000414.1:0-2516 GCA_963580905.1 Dehalococcoidia bacterium
CGTCCTGATCACCGCCTTGCAGCAGGGATCTGCGGGACAGCGCGATACGTCCCGAGTGGTCGACGCCTATGACCTCGACCTCTATCTCGTCCCCAAGCGCTACCACGTCCTCGACCGTCGGAACGTGGCGATCTGAAAGCTCGCTGATGTGAACCATCCCGTCCGTACCGGGCAGGATTTCGACAAAGGCGCCGAAGTTCATGATCCGGACGACCTTCCCCGTGAACTTGTCGCCGACCTTCGCCTCTTTGGTCAATCCTTCGATGATGGCCACGGCCCGCTTCGAGGCATCCGCATCCGAAGAGCCGATGGTCACAGTACCGTCGTCGGCGATATCCACCGTTGCCTTGGTCTCTTCGACGATGGCCCTGATCGTCTTGCCACCTGGCCCGATGACCGCGCCAATCTTGCTAATGGGGATGCTGATCCGAGTCATCCTGGGGGCAAATTCGCTCAGATCGTCCCTAGGGGCCTCGATAGCCCCTAGCATAACTTCGAGTATCTCCATGCGGGCGTCTTTGGCCTGCTCAAGCGTCGCCTCGATCACGTCCCAGCCAATAAACCCGATTTTAATATCGAGCTGGATGGCAGTGATTCCTTCAGAGGTGCCAGCGACCTTGAAGTCCATGTCGCCGAAGTGGTCTTCCATACCCTGTATGTCCGTCAGGATGGCAAATCGTCCGTCGTCGCCAGTGACCAGCCCGACGGAGATGCCTGCTACAGGCCTCGTGATTGGCACACCAGCGTCCATGAGCGCCAGAGTGCAAGCGCAAACGCTAGCCTGGGAGGTGCTGCCATTGGAGCTCAGCACGTCGGCCACCAGCCGAATCACATACGGGAAATCTTCCTCGCTGGGAATCACAGGCAGCAGTGCGCGCTCGGCCAGCGCACCATGTCCGATCTCCCTGCGACCGGGGGAGCCAACACGGCCCGTCTCACCGGTACTGAATGGAGGGAAGTTGTAATGCAACATGAAACGTTTTGAGTCGTTGGGACTGAGGTTGTCCAGCCTCTGCACATCACCCGAAGAGCCAAGAGTAGCAACCCCAAGCACCTGGGTCTCACCACGCTGGAACAAGCCTGTGCCGTGGGTCCGCGGGAGTATGCCGGTGTCTGCGGAAAGTTCTCGCAGGTCCTTCACACCGCGACCGTCGGGGCGCTTGCCTTGATCGAGGATGCGAGCACGGAACTCGCGCTCCAGCACCGCCTCGAAGGCGTCCTTGACTTCGTCATCCATCTGCTCGGCAAGAGTCGCCTTGACGGCATCGAGACGCTCGGCCTGATCGGCTTTGCCGTTGCTCTCATCAAGGGCTCGCGCGATACCGTCTCCAATGATTCCGCTCGCCTGCTCAACAGCCTCGGGCGATACGCCACCAGTGGTGAACCCGACCTTCTCGACTCCCAGCTCGCTAACGATCTCTTCCTGCAGAGCAATGATTTCGAGATTTGCGTCCTGCGCAAGCTGGATGGCCTTGAGCACCTGGGCCTCGGAAAGCTCGCTCGCTCCAGCCTCCATCATCATGACCCCATCTCGGGAGCCCGCTACGACCAGGTCCAGTTGGCTGGCTGCCAACTGCTGGTAGGTCGGATTGATCACATACTCGCCATCGACAAAGCCAACTCGGGTAGCCCCGATGGGGCCGCCAAACGGTATGTCGGACATGCTCAACGCAGCCGAAGCGCCGTTAAGCACCAGCATATCTAGGGGACTTTCCTGGTCAGCGGAAAGTGCGGTGGCAATGATCTGGACCTCATTGCGGAAGCCCTTCGGGAAAAGGGGACGCAACGGCCTATCAGTCAATCTGTCAGTCAGAATAGCATCGAAGCTGGGGCGACCCTCACGACGGAAGAAGTTCCCGGGAATCTTCCCTCGGGCGTAAAGCCTCTCTTCAAAGTCGATCGTCAGCGGGAAAAAGTCGATACCTTCTCTGGGCTTGCTCATCGTTGCAGTAACAAGAACTGCGGAGTCGCCGGTTTGCATCAGCACAGAGCCGTTGGCTTGCTGCGCAAGCCGACCAGTCTCAATCACAATGTCGCGTGTGCCTACTTGGCGTTTAAAAACGGAATGGGACATAGAAAACCTCAACCTCCTACGGGGTACAACAAGAAAAATAGTCCCGCCGTCGGGACTATCTCCTCAGTCCAAGCTTGGCGATGAGCGACCGGTAACGGCCCACATCCTGCCCGTTGAGGTACTGGAGCAGCCTTCGACGGCGCCCCACCATCTTCAAGAGGCCACGACGAGTTGATTCGTCGTGTCTGTGGATTCTCAGGTGTTCGGTCAACGCGTTGATACGAGCGGTCAATACAGCTACCTGCACATCGGCAGACCCAGTGTCGCCCTCGTGCTGTTGGTAACTCTCAAGAATCGGCAGTTTTTCTTCTTTGCTTAGAACCATTTCTCTCTTCTCTTTTGCTCTTTCACGAACCTACAAGATTGTAACACAGCAATCTATGGCCTTCAATTATAGCTTGGCCCCTGCCTTGACCAGTCTCCTGCCCTTGGACGACTGTTG
>CAUZNX010000415.1:0-2516 GCA_963580905.1 Dehalococcoidia bacterium
GAGCTACAGAAGCAATACCAGGCGCTTGATCGTGAAGACCAGGACTACCGGAACAATCGCCAGCGCGAAGAGATCGGCAATCAGCGCGATGAGTTTGAGGCGGAGGCAGCTGGGCGTCGCAGTGAAGAAGGTGACGACTTCGACGAGGAGGCGTATGAGTTTGAGCTGGGGATGATGGACCGCCGTAGTGACCTCGACGAGAAGCGCATTAAGATTGAAGAAGAGTTTCAGCAGAAGCGCGAACAGCTCGAAAGCAGTGGCGGTGGGCAGAACCGCAATGCCTGGCAAGAGCTTGATCAAGAGGAGCAAAGACGCCACGAGGAGCTACAGGAGCAATACCAGGCGCTTGATCGCGAAGGTCAGGACTACTGGAATAATCGTCTGCCTTAAGACCAGGATCGCCAGCGTGACGAGCTGAATCGCCAGCGCGAAGAAACAGGTGAATTCTGATACGACCGTCAACAGCAGCTTTTTGCGCAGACGGTCAAACCGACGCCGAGGATAACCACCACGACAATGAATAAAAATCATTGATCGGCACGGTATTCCGAAGAAACGTCGCTCTTTCTATAAAGAGGGGCGTTTCTTACGTGGGTTTCCGATCTTATCAATGACTGCAACTTCGGCATCAAAGATCCTGCGCAAATCATCTGCTACTGGGCCGGGTAGCCCCAGGTGGCGACGCAAAAGGCTCGCGGCAGGAGCGGACGACGGCAGGATCGGATGGTCGTCCGGCGCGATCGTTGACCGGGGTCACCTGACAGGCCGAGAGCACGTGCGGTGGCCGCGATCTTGGTCAAAGTCTTTCGGCTCGCCGCCCGCCTTGCGCCGCAGCTCGCCGAGAGCGCCAGGACGCTGAATAGGAACACGACGCGCCAGAGATTTTGTGTTGTTCATTCGTAGTAATCCCGGAGGGCGTGATGTTACCAGCTACCGACTTGGCTGCCACCCCGCCCTCCAACATATGGGCTCGAAGACGGGGGCTGTGCAGGGCGGCGCCTCGGTGCGGCCCTGCGGCTGTGGCTTGGCGGATTTAGCGGATTTTCATCAAGAAGGTTGCTACACCGGTTTTTGGCGTTTGTCCAAAGATCTCCCCAAACGCGTTTTTTTGACCGTTTTCCAGCCCTTGCAAGTGACCCACGGGGCGACCTAAGTTGCTGTCGAGTTGTCGGTTAAACTCGTCGACGACGAAGCAGGCTTCTTGGGAACACCATCCAGGAATTCTCTTCGGATCTCCAAGAACTCATCGAGTTTGCCTAAGAGGATGTCTACTAGCGCAGGGTCGAATTGACGGCCTCTCTCCTCGCGGAACAAGTCCACGATCATTTCGATGGGCCACGGTTTCTTGTAGGCGCGCGAACTTCCGAGAGCGTCAAAGACGTCGGCGACCTCTGTGATTCGGCCGTACAAGTGGATGTCCTCGCCCGCGGTTCCGCGCGGGTAGCCGGAGCCATCCCAGTTCTCGTGATTCTGCCCCGCCATGATAGCAGCCGCCTTCAAAATGGGTCGCTCAGAGCGATCGAGCATGTCTTGACCCAGCTGAGCGTGGGTCTTCATGATCTCGAAGTCCTCGGGAGTCAGCTGTCCGGGGTTATTCAGGATGGCATCGGGAATCCCAAGCTTGCCAATGTCGTGCATCGGTGAAGCCATCTGCACCAGGTCAGCTTCTTCCTGGGAAAGTCCCGCGCCCAGAGCCAGCAGCCTGGATTACGCGGCAACTCGCCGCACGTGATTGCCCGTCTCTTTGGAACGGCTCTCACTGATTTCGCCCAACTGATAAACAATCTCTCGCTGCGTCGTAATGATTTCAAGGTCCATCCCGGCGACCTCGGTGATGTCGGTGAAAAACCCCACGATTCCATCGATCGCCATCACCCCTTTCAGGGTCACCTGAAACAGCCGGCTGCCGGACTCGATACGGTATCGGTGGAGGCGTTCCGAGCTAACGAATCCAGCCAGATCGGGCGTCTTTTCCACATCGAGTTCCTTGAGGGACTCAATATCGGGGAACGCTTCCATGAAGGAGTCACTCCGGAAACCGAATTCCCCATTCCGATAGACAATGCAACTAGGGTCCTGGTTGTAACGCGGCAGGTGCGAGATGTAGTAGTTTTCTCGGCCTGGCCTCTTCTCCAATCTTCAAGACGTGGCACAAGGGGCAATAGGCGAGGCAGGCCGTCGCGACCAGGACCAGTCTCGGCACAATCATCCACCACCAGGACATGGGCGCCGCGACAATGAAAATCGACCCGAGAAGTGTACGGATCCGCGCCTCTCTTTGGCCAATACTCATGAATAACGGATTCAACGAAGTTCCTCGCTCTTTGAGGATAGGTCCGGTGAGAGGGGCGTTGGTATATGACTCGGAGTAGTAGACAAATTTCTCGTAGGCGGAAGCAGGTCAGGCCACCGTGGCGCTATCGGGCACTCCAAAAAGCGTCATCCGGTGGAGGCTCTTGCACGCGATCTGCACTTCTACTCGTTGCCCGTCCAGGCTTCGGCTTCTCATGTCTCGA
>CAUZNX010000416.1:0-2512 GCA_963580905.1 Dehalococcoidia bacterium
CAGTGGGAGGGAAGAGCGTGGGGAAGGCGTCGCGTTCGACCTCGGCGGCTTGGACAACATCGCCTGGCCTCAGGGGTCGAAGGACGAAGGGCATTGTATTCACTACGATTTGCTCAGGGGCGGCCGAGATCGGTGTTCTGAACTCCCGTTGGCCGGTCGCGGACGTAAACAGCCGCTATCCGAACTAGCTGCGAGTGCGTTGTATAGTGTAGCATGGAGACTCTAGCTGCAATTTCAGGCGTCCGGGCCGCTCCCCCGAGGAGATCCGCGACCATGTCCGATGCGCCCGGAACCGACCCTGTCGAAAACCTGGTAAGGCGTGCCCAAGATGGCGACGCCACCTCTTTTGCCGAGCTTTACGAACGCTTCCACGACAAAATATTCCGCTACGTCTACTTCAAGACCGGCAATCCCAACGATGCAGAAGACATCACCGAGGATGTTTTCCTCAGAATGCTCGAATCGATCAACTCGTTCCGGTGGAAGGGCCATCCATTCTCCTCATGGCTGTTCCGGATCGCGCACAACCTGATCGTCGACCACTTCCGAAAACGCTCGCGACAGAAGAATACGCCCCTCGATGACGCAGGTGACCTCGCAGGCGCGACCTCCCATGAGATAGAGGCGGAACTGGACGTGAAGCTAGCGATTGAGCGGGTGCACCTTGCAATGGAAGGGCTCACCGACCTGCAGAAAGAGGTCATGTCCCTGCGCTTCGCTGCTGGGCTGTCGGTACGGGAGACCGCGGAGGCCGTCGGAAAGAGGGAGAACGCGGTCAAGGCCCTTCAACACGCCGCCATCAAGAAATTGAGGGTCCTGCTGGGCGCTCTCGGAGATGGTACACAGGACCGAATTGTGCCGAATTGGAGTGCCGAGTGATGGCTTCCGAAAGATTAGACGACATCGTCAACGATTGTCTGGAAAGGATGGCCGGCGGTGAGCCCATCGAGGCCTGTCTCGCCAGCTATCCCGATGACAGAGTCGAGCTCGCCCCACTCCTAGAGGCGACCGGGACTACCCTGCTGGCCGCCACTGCCGTGACCCCGGACCCGATGGTCCGGCAACAAGGCCTCCAGAGATTCAATGAGGCTGTCGCCCAGCGCGCCACACGCAAGAGGGGATTGCGCCTCCCACGGTTCATCTGGCAATCCCCTGTCTCGCGACCAATCGTCGCAGGAGCCCTTGTGTTGCTCATCGCGACTGGAATGGCGCTGGGGGCTGACGTGGCTGCTTCGAGTAGCATCCCAGGGGATTCCCTTTACTGGGTCAAGACCAGCAAAGAGAACATCCTAATGGGGCTACCCAAGTCCGATATGTCCAAAGCGAAGGACCACGTCAGGCTCGCCCAGAAGCGCGGGGACGAGATGGATCAGCTCCTGGAAAAGGGCATGTTCGTTGAGGCCGAGAGGCATTACGGCGAGGTCAATCGAAACATCGGCCAGACAGTCGATCTCGTTGGCCTAAGGATGTCGACCAACACCACTGAGATGCCGACTCGAGGGTTTAGCACCGCAAATCGGGCCGAACTCGATGCGATCAAGGCCAGCCTTGAAAGCACTTGGGCGGCCTCGCACAGCGCCCTGTCGATTCACCTGGTCACTGCGGCAGACAAGGACCGGGTCATGATTTTGGGGCTGATTCAACGGAACAAGCTGATCTTCCGGACGTTAATCGCATTCCTGGAATCAGGCGAATCGCCAAACTGGCCTCCGTTCTATCGAACCGAGCCCCCTCGCCGATTCAGTCGCTGACCGCCAGTGCAAAACGAAAGCCAACGAAGAGGCGGGGCATCGCTCCGCCTCTTTTGCGTTCAGGGTCAGGATTCAGCATCATTGCGGAACACGGCAGCCCGTCATTTTCCGTCGGGGATACCCGCCTTCAACCGACGCCCCACCGAGAGCCTCGCTCCCACGATCTGCCCCCCGTTGTTCACGTTCTGTGATGAAATCGACAACCAAAACACCTGAATACTTATTGAACTTTGGCTGAATTGGAGTATAATTTATTATCGCGTGACGGCTTAGGCTCGGGTCCCTCCCATGTGGCCGACCGTCAGCAATGAATGAATATCCTCGCCCGAATCCTCGCAATAGTCTTCCGCCACAAGTGGCGGCTTGCCACGGCCCTCATCAGCATGGTGGGAGCCACCTCCGCATACCTGACTCTCCCGTACCTATTTGGCACCGCCGTAGACGAGATCGCCTCGGCATTTGAAGGGGGCGGCGTCTCCGATGAGGCGATGATACGCATCGGCCTCGCTATCCTTGCCGCTAGCTCGATCAGGGGCATCCTTACCTTCTTTCAAACATTCATGGGGGAGTCCCTCGCTCAACATGTGGTCTATGATCTGCGCAACAGTTACTACAACCATATCCAGAACCTGAGCTTTGGATTCCACGACAAGAACCACACCGGAAACCTGATGTCGAGGGCCATAACCGACGTAGAAGCCATCCGGATGTTCTGTGTGGGGGGTGTGATTCGGGCACCCTACTTCCTGGTACTGTTCCTC
>CAUZNX010000417.1:0-2512 GCA_963580905.1 Dehalococcoidia bacterium
ATGGCGTCAACATAAAACCCTTTGTAGCCATAGGTATTGCGATCGGTAATGTTGTGCGTCAGCAAGCCGGGGTAGCCCGGATTAAACTGATCGTTGCTTCGAAGCTTGCCTCTGGGGGCTACCGAGATTACGGCATACCCTTTACGTGCCCAGTCTAGCGGTATCGGAGGCTCGCCCAGGTAGCCGGGGACGGTCAATATAGCGGGGAGCTTCTTAGATCTCTCCCGCGGAAGACAGTACCATCCCGCGATCCGCACACCATCCAGGCTGTTGAAATGGACTTCAAAGGTTTCGATATCGGCGGGGCTGCGCAAGCGAGCAGGAGCCGTCTTAGCGCTGAGGGGAATAGCGGCGGCCTGCTCCAGAACGCCGTCCCAAAACGAGTCGAACCCTGCGGGTTTTCTAACCTTGCTGGCGTAGTGATGCGGTGGAGTTCTGGGCACATGGCCTCCGGGTTGTTAGACGGTCGCCGCTGGAATGCCCAGATTGGGCTCGGGCAGCGGTGGCGACTGTGACTGCACGATTTCGTCTTGTTCCTCGGTACTCAGTGAAGAGAATCGTTCCGCTGCATCAAGCACCCTGGGAAGCAGGTTCACGTCCCCCGCGCTAGGGGATGTGTGGACCGGCTGGGATAAAGCCCACCACAGGGCACGGTCTATGTCAGTCTGGTCGCGGTGCGGATCGTACCAGGTGGTGTGCTCGCGCTCATGATCACCCCAACCGCCCCTGGCGATACTCTTGATGATCTGCACGCCGACGTTCCTGGAAGCCGCCTCGGCCAGTAATGCTTCAGCGTCACGCCGATAGTCGGCGTTACGGAATATAGCCGCGCTGACCGGAAACATGATGGTGTCGAAGTCGAACCGGCGCAGAGCCTCAAGATGGACAGCCGGCACCGCCGGTCCGTGGCCGGTGATGCCCAGCCATTTGGTCACACCCTGCTCACGCATCTCCACGAGGGTCTCGAGAGCGCCTCCGGGAGCGGTAACTTCATCCAGGAGCTCCATCGATATTACGGCGTGAAGCTGGAATAGATCGAAGGACTCGACGCCGAGACGTTGCTGGATACTGCGCACCTCGTCCCACGCGGCATCCCTGGTGCGCCCGGTAGTCTTAGTGCCCAGAAATACGCGGTTGCGGATCTGGGGCATCCAGGGAGCGAGACGCTCCATGGCCTCGCCGTAGCTGGGTGCGATGTCAATGTGGTTAACACCGTGCTCAAGCGCGGCGTTGATTGCCTTGTCTGCCACGGCCTGCTCTACCCGCCCAAGGCCGGCGGCGCCAAAAGTCACCACCGTACTGCGATGGCCGGTACGTCCGAGCTCGCGTTGCTCCATGCATGGCTCCGTGAGGCGGAATCAAGGCTGTTCGCAATTGTACTACGGCCCTGTAATGTGTCAATGTGCGGAACAATTCACAATCAGATGCGAGGACGCGACGGCGAAGCGAAAACCTCGTCAAGCCTGTCCACGGTTGCAGCAAACATAGATGTTGGCTCCTTTCCACAGATCCTAGACTGTGAATAGCTCCAGTTCTCTCCCCTACGGGGCGCTCGTCGCGTCTACCAAGAGTTGGCCGACTCCAGCCCTTTCACCGTCGTGCTGCTCCCCCTTGATCCGCTTGAGAGACTCCTCGTAGCGCCGTGCCATCTCTGGCCCCTGGAGCCGTAGGTACTCCTGCTCGTATTCGCGGGCGGCTACGGTCGACGGAGTAGCCGGTATATCGACCATCGCGGTAGTGATCTTGTCGTTACCCCATTGGTACGCCGCGATTTCACCCTTGTTGACGATGAGGTTCATTCCGACATTAGCCTCTACGATGGGTATGCCGTTCTCCCTCGACCGGGCAAGCACGGTGTCGTTCTGTTCCTGCGCCTTGGACCCATACGACGAAATCAGCAGAAGCCTTGCGCCGTCGAGGGCAAGGGCCCGTACGATCATGGGGTTCCACCGGTCGTTGCATATCACTATGCCCACGCGGCCAAGGGGAGTATCGAAGGCTCGCAACGTGTCACCCACGCGGTTGTAGTTACAGGACGGGTGCGTCCCCTCCGCGAGCTGCACCTTGTGATACTTGCCCGATATCTCGCCCTCACTGTCAATAAACACCGCCGTGTTATACACGTCATCACCGATCCGCTCGGCGAACCCGAAACACAGGCACGTGCCCAATTCCCTTGCGAGGCGCTGGAAGCGCTGAATATACGGACCATCAATCGGCTCGGCAATCTCAAGCGCATCCTGCGCGGTCCTTCTGCCCTCCAGAACGTCCATAACGACGTACCCTTCAAGGACTCCCTCGGTGGTGACAATAAGATCCGGGCGTTCTTTGGCAGCCAGACGGAAGAATTTTTCGACCTTGTCGGCGTTCCCGACCTTGTCCCATTTCTTGGGCTTGATGGAAATTGCCGTCGCCTTGATCTGGTTGTACATATCGAGTGTCACTCCTAGTGGCCTAGTTCAATTCGGGAGGCACTGCCCACTATTCCTAGTCCACCTCTTCGGCATCGGAC
>CAUZNX010000418.1:0-2510 GCA_963580905.1 Dehalococcoidia bacterium
AGGCCGAGATCCTTGTGAAAAATGGTGCGGCCAGGGAAGAGGTCTTCACCCTTTTGAGGTTCGTGCGGGATGTCGCGTGGCCCGAGGGTTGGTTGGAGGTCAAGGTATTCGACTCCCAGGATGCCTGAACTGCACACCATCGCTGCCTTCTCGCAATTGACAACTACGGAGACAAGCTTGCACAGGGTGACCCACCGGAATGTATCGAGTCCGAGGATCAATTTGGCAATCCAGAATTCGTGGCGCTATTAAGTAGGAATCCGAGCACCGATTTCGATGAAATCAGTTGGCTAGGCTCCGAAAATTGATGAACATGTCTCGCGGTCTTTTCGTGCCAAGTATTGGCTAGATAGGAATTGGCGTCCCTCCGCGACAAATCGTTTTGGCACGTTCGAGATGATCTTCGGGCACTCGGCAAGTAGATTTGAACACTACTCAGCCAGCCCATTCGCTTCGACAGACGATTTCGAGGGACGTGATTCAACTACCCGGACTACAGCAACGAGGAATAGGATGACACAGGAAAACGAGTTTGAGGGCAAAGTAGCGATTGTGACCGGCGCGGGCCAGGGTATGGGCAAGAATGCGTCGATGCGACTGGCCTCCAGCGGCGCGCGGGTGGTAGTAAACGACGTCAACGCCGAAGCAGTTGAGCAGACGGTCTCCGATATCAAGAGTGCCGGCGGAGTGGCGATAGCCTCTGCCGGCAGCGTAACGTCGAAGGCGGACGTCGACCGCATGGTCCTGGCCGCGACGGACACGTATGGTGGCGTGAATATCCTGGTCAACAGTGCCGGGATTCTGCGCTCGACGCACATGATCGACATTGAGGAAGACGAATGGGACCTAGTCATCGAGGTCAACCTCAAAGGCACCTACCTCTGCGCCCGAGCTGTGTTGCCCGCGATGCGGGAGGCCAACTGGGGTCGAATCGTTAATTTCTCCTCCACGGCAGGCCGTAAGTACAGCACACTCGGCGGCGCCCACTACTCGGCGTCGAAGGCGGGCGTGCTGGGCCTAACCAGGCACCTGGCCATGGAGGAAGCGGCCAACGGCATCACGGTTAATGCGGTGTGTCCGGGCCTGGTAAACACCGAGATGGTGCAAAACAGCGTCAGCGCTGCGCGCGTCAAGGAGTTCACCGACAGCTTCCCCATCCCTCGCATCGGCGAGCCATGGGAAGTGTCGGAGCTTGTGGCATTTATAGCGTCGGACCGGGCTGCGTACATGACGGGGGTTTCGTTCGACATCAATGGCGGCGACCTGATGATGTAGCGGTCAGGCAGGAGGACCCGATGACAACGACCGGCAAGGGCAGTGTGTACGCGAAGTTGGGGGTCCGCCCCATCATCAATGCACAGGGCAATCGCACCGTTATGGGCGGTTCTGCGCCGACGCCGGAGGTGGCGCGGGCGATGGAGGACGCTGCCGATGTCTACGTGGAGATGGAGGAGCTGTTAGAGAGGTCCGGTGAGTTTATCGCAGAGCTGCTGGGTGTCGAGGCGGCTTACGTGACTTCTGGATGCTCCGCTGCACTGGCCCTGAGCACCGCCGCATGCATGACGGGACGCGACACGGACCTGATATCGCGGCTGCCCAACACAACCGGCATGAAGAACGAGGTGGTTCTGCAGAAGGCGCAACAGTACACCTACGACCGCAGCTTCACCATTCCCGGGGCCACGCTGGTGCGTCCCGGCGACGAGGACGGTTGCACCCGTGAGCAACTCGAGTCCGCCATCGGGCCTCAGACCGCAGCCGTCGCGTATCTGATCAGTGCAAACGAGTCGGACTCGATCGTCCATCTGGAGGATGTGGTAGCGATGGCCCACGCTCGCGGCATACCAGTCATCGCCGACGCTGCTGCGCGTATCTATCCACTGGATTACTTCCGTGGCAACGCCCAGTCCGCCGACCTGGTGTGCTTCGGCGCAAAGTACATAGGCGCGCCACAATCGGCGGGTTTCGTTTGCGGCAAGAAGGACCTCATAGATGCTGTGGTCGACCAGGGGTTCATCGGGTTCCAGACAGGTGGCGGGCATGCCTTCGGTCGGCCCATGAAGTTGGACAAGCAAGAGATCATCGGTGTCGTCACGGCGATCGAGCAGTGGTTCACCATGAACCACGAGGACCGGCTGATTGGCTACGAAGAGAGGCTGTCCGTCATCAAGGACGAGCTCAAGGGCGTGGCCGGTGTTGAGTCGGACCTGGAACAGGTTGACCAGTACTACGTCACGAGCCTTGGGGTCAAAATCGACACAGGAACGGTGGGCAAGACCGCCCAGGACGTTGCGGATGAGTTGGACGCCGGAAGCCCCCGTATCTGGGTTACGGTAGTTGGCGAAAACACGATTTCGGTGAACTCCCATACCCTCAA
The DNA here is from genome assembly GCA_963580905.1 of Dehalococcoidia bacterium. GTDB lineage: Bacteria > Chloroflexota > Dehalococcoidia > Lucifugimonadales > CAJWER01 > CAJWER01. The sequence continues at coordinate 2,378 of CAUZNX010000418.1, forward strand.
TGAGGGCGAGCACGAGATAGTAGCCGCTCGACTGAAGACTGCCCTCGGTGGCTGACGGCCTATGGCCTCACGAAATTCGCGGCTTCTGGGGTGTGTGAGGGTGCCCCTTCCCTCTGAAAGAGGGCGAGGCGAG